>JAZLII010000221.1:0-3083 GCA_045617275.1 Bacteroidaceae bacterium | reverse complement strand
AACATAGAAACAAGCCGCACACGCGGCCTACAAGCAATATTCCTCTTTTATATTTCGTGCTGCCAGCCGAAGACCGACATCAGTCAACCATGCCTATCTCCTTCCACTCTGCAGCGATGCGCTCAGCATCGGCTAAAGCCGTAGCATCGTCCACCTCATACTCATCGGTCAGTGCCTTGGCCATGTCCTCTACGGTGAAGGTCTTGCCTTCCACAGCCTTCCACATCACGGTGGCACTCTCATTGAGGCTGATGACCTTGCTGAAATCGATATTGGCCATGCCTGTGGCCACAATCACGTGGTCTTCACAGAGATCCACGAGTTCAAATCCTTCCTTTATTTTCATGTTTTGGTGTCGTATTTTCGTTGTTTAGTAACGGTTAAAAAATAACCTCGGGAGTGTACTTTAGGAAGTTATTTCTTAATCATTGTTTAAATCGTTGCCTTGTAGAAGAGCAGGAGGAAACGCCTTATGGGCAGGAGTCGTCGCCATCTTCTGATCCTACGCTGCAAGTCGGCATCGCTGGCGGGGATGGTGCGTCGGGGTCGTACATAGTGTGTCACAAGGCCTCTCACATTGCTCTTCAGGCAATGCTCCACACCTCTCACATTGCCATCTCCCATCAGGGTGACGTGCTCTCCGCTGATCTCGATGATGCGATGGAGCACATAGTGCCCCGGAGCTATCTCTGCCAGCACGGCATCGGCTACCTGAAGGGGCTTCACCGGAGGGGTGAGCACCACCTTGTCGCGCTCATGCTCCAAGAAGGGACGCATACTGTAGCCCTTGACCAGGATGGTGGCATCTTTGCCCTGAGCCAGATAGCTGCACACGAGACCGAGCAAGGCATCGTTGGGGTATTCCTTACGCCCGTCGGTGACTGCTACGCCGTCTCTCTTGGCTCTCTTTCGACGCCAGGGAGTGAGCAATAGTCTGAGTATGGACTTGACGATGGTTTTCATGCTTTTGCCGACTTGACTCTGACGGCCTCGTAGCACACATGGGCTGCTTCTGCATCGGGCAGACAACCGAGCTCGTAGACGCTCACCTTGCCCACCAGGGCGCTCACAGTCTCACAGATGCCTCTGTATACTCGCTTGTCCCACTTCATGCTGCTTACGGCAGGAAGCAGGGTGGTAAACGACTCTATGGCCGACATCCTGCGTATCTCGTTCTTAGGCCGTTGCTGTATGCGCACAAAGGCACCGATGGGGGCCTGTATGTTGCGATAACAGGGTGTCTTGCCACTCCAGGGACTGCCGTAGATGATGGCTTCTCCCGTCTCGGTCACGCGTACCACGGGGTTGTCATCGTTCATCAGGTCACATCCGGGGATGTTCTTGTACCAAAGGTAGGTGTGGGTGCTTTTGCCTGTGCCGCTTGGTGCTGTCATGAGGTAGCCATAACCGTCCTTGCGTATGACGCTGGCATGGAAAAGCAGGGTGCCGTGTGTGGCAAAGCAGAAGGCGTAGGCCATCATCATGGCATTGTTGAGACCATAGTTGCGCTGAGCGAAAGTGTCGCCTCGGAGGGCTACGGTACAACGGCTGAAGTCGGGACTGCTCTGCATGACAGAGCATAGCTGGCCTTTCATGTCGCTCACCTCAAACTGGTACCCTCCGTCTTCCATGAGGTAGACGCCGTGGTTGCATCCACCACAGTCAAACTGGCCCACCTCTTGGCCTTTTGTCTCGAGGCTGAAGGTGTCTCTCACGCTGACCACCAGGGCAGGCTGCTCATCGCAAGCCTCTCCTTCGGCTAGGGCGAAGGGAGCAAAGGATGGGAGCAAGGAGGCGTCGTTGTGCTCCTCACAGAAGAGTACCTCCAGAAGATGGCCGGCTACTCTACAACGCAAAGTGCTCATCACTTCTTACCTCCACGCTTTGACTTCTTGGCTTTCTTGCCAGCCTTCTCTTCTGTCACCTCTGTCGTCACCTCCTCTTCTTCATGCTCCTCGGGCATAAATATGAACTCATCATCCGTGAGCATGACCAGACGAACATTGGTGTCCTGCATGTAGAGTTTCTTCACCTTCTGGTGCTTCTTGGCTATCTTGGATGCCTTGAGGGCATAGAAGACGGCAGAAGTGGGATTTTGCATGCCGCGCTGCTCACTGACAAAGCCGTAGAGCTGGAGGCTGTACAGGGTACGCTCTGCCAGCAGACCGCTCGACGTCACGTAGCTGGCATCGAGTGTCTGTATGTCGGTCATATAGGCCAGGGAGTCGGTGAAGGACGACACAAATCCGAAGACATAGACCTTCTGCATGCCTCCTTTCTTCTTGGCAGCGCTGACATTCAAGGCGGTCAGCACCATCACAAGGCAAAGTATGTATCTTACGTATCTTCTCATTGACTTCTTACGTTTTTCTGAGGAAAATGGGTCAAAAGGGTGTGCAAGATCTGCGCTTTCTCTTATGACTCCGCCCCCCTCAGCGCATCAACCCAGATAGGTCTTGAGCAACTTGCTCTTACTGTTCTGACGCAGACGACGAATGGCCTTCTCCTTGATCTGGCGAACACGCTCTCTGGTGAGACCGAAGCGGTCACCGATCTCCTCCAGGGTCATCTCCTGATGGTCTATGCCAAAGAACATCTGTATGATCTCCTTCTCACGCTGGGTAAGGGTGCTCAAGGCGCGGTCTATCTCACGGTGCAGCGACTCGCCCACGAGGCTCTTGTCGGCCATGGGGCTGTCATCGTTGACGAGCACGTCGAGCAGACTGTTGTCCTCACCTTCCACGAAGGGTGCATCCACGGAGATGTGGCGACCACTCACCTTGAGGGTGTCGCTCACCTTGTCGACGGGCAGGTCGAGCTCCTGAGCGAGCTCCTCGGGACTGGGACGACGCTCGTTCTCCTGCTCAAACTTACTCAGCGCCTTGCTGATCTTGTTGAGCGAACCTACCTGGTTGAGGGGCAGACGTACGATACGGCTCTGCTCTGCCAAGGCTTGGAGGATGCTCTGACGGATCCACCATACTGCATAGGAGATGAACTTAAATCCGCGAGTCTCGTCAAACTTCTCAGCGGCCTTGATCAGACCCAGGTTGCCTTCGTTGATGAGGTCGGGCAGACTGAGT
>JAZLII010000220.1:0-4612 GCA_045617275.1 Bacteroidaceae bacterium | reverse complement strand
ATGTCGGCTCGTCACATCCTGGGGCTGGAGAAGGTCCCAAGGGTTGGGCTGTTCGCCCATTAAAGTGGCACGCGAGCTGGGTTCAGAACGTCGTGAGACAGTTCGGTCTCTATCTATCGTGGGCGCTGGAGATTTGCGTGGATCTGACACTAGTACGAGAGGACCGTGTTGGACAGACCTCTGGTCTACCGGTTGTCCCGCCAGGGGCACGGCCGGGTATCTAAGTCTGGATCGGATAAGCGCTGAAAGCATCTAAGCACGAAGCCGGCCACAAGATTAGATCTCCTTATGAGGGTCGTCACAGACGATGACGTTGATAGGGGGCAGGTGTAAAGACGGTGACGTCAAAGCCGAGCCCTACTAATTGCCCGAAACTTTCCGCATAGAAGCAAGGAACTCAAGGCGGATATACTTTCAGCAGAGAACATTGCGCATGAAGTACTCTAGAGAGAAAGCGTTCGTTTCCAACGATGTCACCCTATACGCAGAGGTGCGGTGACAGTGAGTTACAGTTAGAGTTACCAAGCAACTTATAACTTTTCACTATTCACTTTTCACTTCTTGCGAAGCAAGATTCAGGTGGCTATAGTGGCGGGGTTCCACCTCTTCCCATTCCGAACAGAGAAGTTAAGCCCGCCCGCGCCGATGGTACTGCACACCCGTGGGAGAGTAGGTAGCCGCCGTCTTTAAGAAGAAAGCCTTCGAGAGAGATTTCGGAGGCTTTTCTTTTTTGTGCACGGGCGATACCTGCTCTCCCACGAAGTGGGGCTTTTGGCGAAGGCCAAAATGCAGTAGGTAGCCGCCGTTTTCAAGAAGAGACCCTTCAAGCCGAAAGCTTGGAGGGTCTTCTGCGTTAATAGGCTGCAGGGCTGCCTGCTCTCCCATGAAGTGGGGCTTTTGGCGAAGGCCAAAATGCAGTAAGTAGCCGCCGTTTTCTAAGAGAGAGCCTCGAAGAGATTTCTTCGGGGCTTTTCTTGTTTGTTATTCTTCTTATTTGTAACTTTGCATGATTTTACAATGTTGGTATCCTTAAGATAGGTTTGAGCAGAGGCATGAGATATTTCGTGACATTAAGTTATGATGGTAGCAGGTATCATGGGTGGCAGATTCAGCCCAATGGTATCAGTGTGCAGGAGACTCTCCAGCAGGCTCTGTCTACGCTCTTACGTCGGCCTATCGAGGTAGTAGGAGCGGGAAGAACGGATGCCGGAGTACATGCCAAGATGATGGTGGCACACTTTGATGTGGATGTGCTCCCTGGCTCAATGACGCTTAAGGACCTTGTCTATAAGTTGAACAAGCTGCTGCCTGCTGATGTTGCCGTGCAAAAGATAGACGAAGTGAGCGAAGATATGCATGCTCGATTTTCTGCTACAAGTCGTACCTATCACTACTTCATACATCTGCAAAAATCCCCCTTCCTGAAAGCGTATAGCTGGTATGTGTATGGAGGACTCGATTTCCAGAAGATGAACGAGGCGGCACAGACACTCATGGAATATGCCGACTTTACAAGCTTTTCGAAGGTCAACACCGATACGAAGACCAATGACTGCACCGTGACAGTGGCTGTGTGGGAGGAGATAGGTCCCGGTGAATGGCGTTTTACGATACGAGCCAATCGTTTTTTGCGCAATATGGTGAGAGCCATTGTGGGTACGCTGGTCGAAGTGGGTCGAGGCAAGATGAGCGTGGATGAGTTTCGCAAGGTGATAGAGCAGAAGAATCGTTGCTCGGCTGGTGAGAGTGTGCCGGGAAATGCGCTCTTCTTGGTGGATATCCAATATCCACCCTTACAGACAGCCCCATCCGTCCAACAAATGGAGGGGCTGAGGTAAGATGATAGGTATAAGAAGGCTATCTGGAAATAAATGGAGGAAAGGATAGGGCAAAGCGATATTGTAATGAAGTAATTACGAGGAAAAATAAACATAAGGCGATACAGCTAGAAAGTAAATACGAGATAAAAGATGTGGTTGTTGTTGGGATTTGTGAGTGCTGCCTTGCTGGGTTTGTACGACGTAAGCAAGAAGCAGTCTTTGAGAAGTAATGCCGTGATACCGGTGTTGTTTCTCAACACGCTGTTTTGCAGTCTGATCTTCTTGCCACTAGTCCTCTGTTCGCGCTGGGGATACTTGGGAGAAGGCGAACTGCTCTTCGTGCCTCAGGAGGGCTGGGAGGTACATCGCTACATCGTATTGAAGTCGTGCATCGTACTGAGCTCGTGGCTGTGTGCCTATTTCGGCATGAAACATCTTCCGCTCACGCTAGTAGGACCCATCAATGCCACACGGCCGGTGATGGTACTGGTGGGAGCCATAGCTGTGTTTGGCGAGCAACTCAACCTCCTGCAGTGGATAGGTGTGGTGCTGGCCGTGATCAGCTTCTTCATGCTCAGCCGAAGTGGAAAGAAGGAAGGCATAGACTTCCGGCACAACCGCTGGGTGCTCTGTGTGGTGCTGGGAGCCGTGCTTGGTGCTGTGAGCGGACTCTTCGACAAATACTTGATGGCCTCTCCTGAGAATGGTGGTGTGGGACTCGACCGCATGGTGGTACAGAGCTACTACAACTTCTACCAGTGTGGCTTGATGCTTGCCATGCTCCTGATCATCTGGTGGCCTCGCCGAGAGAAGGGAGAGCCCTTCCGATGGAAATGGAGCATCCTGCTCATCAGCATATTCCTCTCTATCGCTGACTTTGCGTATTTCTACGCGCTCAGTCTCGACGGCGCCATGGTGAGTGTGGTGAGTCTGGCACGAAGGAGCAGTGTCATCGTGAGTTTTCTCGTAGGAGCCTTCCTCTTCAAGGAGAAAAATCTTCGCAGCAAGGCGCTCGACCTTCTGCTTGTACTACTCGGAATGTTGTTTTTGTATCTCGGAACGCGATGAAGAAAAGAGTTATCCTGTTTTTGCTTTCAGTGGTGTGTCTGGGCGTGGAGACCGTATGCGGTCAGGCTGTCCGTATGCGAGATGTCTTTGCCAGTATGCCCGACAGCGTATGCCCCCTTGTGACCCGCAACAATCGTCTCGACTGCATCGATTTCATAGAGAACAACATGCGAGCTGAGGTGAAGAATCTGGTGGACGAGCCCATCGAACTGCTGGCTCTGACGGATGACTATCTGGACTTCAAGATGTCGGGAGTGAGCCATGCAGAGATGAAGCTGCTTACGGTGAGCGACACGATGCACGTGGTGTGTGTGGTGAAGACCTATGCCGGTCCGCTGAAGGACAGCAACATACGCTTTTACGACAAGCAGTGGAAGCTGCTTCCGTCGGTGACCTTCAGGATGCCCGACGTGGAAGCCTTCTTGGGGCAGGTGCCCGAGCAGGAGCAGGGACGAAAGGAGGAAGTACTGCAGATGCTTCGCGAGATGCCCCTGATCGCAGCCTCTCTCCATAAGGACAGCGACAACCTCACCCTCACGCTTCAGACCGGAGAACTGATGAAGAAGGACCGTGAGTGGGTGGAGCCATACTGCAAGCCTGTAGAGGTGTCCTTGCGCACCCTGCTGAGCGGAAGATAGATGAAAAATACGAATAAGCACACACACGACAACGACCATGATAAGCAGAAAAAGACTGCGTGAGATCACCTTTCAGCGCCAGACGATCGAAGGCATTTGCTTCGTGCTGGTGTTTGGTGCATTCTTTGGATACCTAGGTACACACATGGGACTGAGCAATATGCTCAACACCATCATGAATACGGCACACGGACTGTTGCTCAATACCGTGTTTTACCTGATGGGAGTGGTCATACTGAGTGGCGCCTTGAGCAAGTTGCTCAACGAGTTTGGCGTGGTGCGCATCCTGCAGTTCCTCTTTGGAGGCTTGATGAAGCCTCTGGTCCGACTTCCGGGTATCAGTGTGCTGGGAGCCCTGATGTCGTTTCTGAGCGACAATCCTGCCGTGCTCACCCTGGCCCAGGACAGCAGTTTCAGCCGTTTTTTCAAGAAATATCAGCTCATCTCCTTCATCAACTTCGGTACGGCTTTCGGTATGGGCCTTGTGGTGGTGATGTTCATGCTCGGAAAAGGCTTTGCTCTCGAACCCCTCGTGGGAGTCGTGGGAGCCACGCTGGCCAGCTGTGTCACTACGCTCTTCATGCAGCGCTATCTGCTCCATGCCGACCCCACGCTCGACCAGATGATGCCCGATCCCTATGCCCGTCCTGAGGAGCGAAGGAGCCATGAGGAGAAGGCTGCCCAGCTCAAGGAGCATCGTGAGAGCATCTTCATCCGCTTCCTCAATGCCATCCTCGATGGTGGCAAGACCGGTGTGGACCTGGGTCTGGCCATTGCTCCGGGAGTCATCATCATCAGTACGGCCGTGTTCATGTTCACCTTCGGAAAGGGCGAGGGAGGCGTGTACACTGGTGATGCCTATCAGGGAGTAGAGTTGCTGCCACGCTTGGCCGGCAAGATAGACTTCGTCTTCGACTGGCTCTTCGGCATCAAGAGTCCCGAGCTGATGGCATTCCCCATCACTTCGCTTGGTGCCGTAGGTGCAGCCTTGGGACAGATACCCCGCTTCATGGAAGAAGGCTTGCTCGACGGACTTGACGGCTCCAACACCATCGCCGTCTTCACCGCCATGGGTATCAGCTGGAG
>JAZLII010000219.1:0-10263 GCA_045617275.1 Bacteroidaceae bacterium | reverse complement strand
AACGGTTGACCGTTGGGTCCTAAAAACCTAAAACCCAAAACCTCAAAAAAATATGGAACCAAGAACACAAACCGTCTACATCGACGGACCGCTGAATGCACAGGCATTGAACAGTGTACAGGAGAAGATCGACTCACTGGTCATCGAGACCGGTGACATCGTAGTGCTGGACTGCACAGAGATGAGCTACATCTGCAGTTCGGGCTTGCGCATCTTCCTGGCCATGCACAAGGATGTGACCCAGAAAGGCTCTAAGCTCATTATCCGTGGACTGCAGCCTCTGGTGAAGAATGTCTTTGACCTGACAGGATTTGCCCATATCTTCAACATAGAGGACTGAAGCCTCTGGCAAGACAGACTACAGATACGACTTTCCCCCGTGGAGGTTTCTCCATGGAGGGCTGATATCCATATATAGCAATAGACACAACGTGGGAATATTTGCAGCCATCACCGTTGCCTTGATCGTAGGTAAGATACTCTGTATGGTATACAACAAGATGCCGACAGACGTACTTGCCCTGCTCATCATAGCCATCACGCTCATCACCACCACGCTTAGCAGCGAGGAGGCGCTCTCTTGCTTCAGCAGTACTTCGGTGGTACTGGTGGGTGTACTTTCGGTACTTGTCACGGGACTGGTACATTCGGGCGTGTTGCAGTGGATCGTGCGCCATGTCTTGGGCACTCCCACCAGCTTCAGAAAGGCTCTGCTCAGAGTGATGCTTCCCGTCTCCGTCATGAGTGCTTTTGTGAGCAATCTGGCGGTGGTACAGCTGCTCATCTCTGTGGTGAAGGTATGGGGCAAACGACTCAACATCTCCCCGTCTCGCCTCCTGATACCCTTGAGCTATGCCTCTACGCTGGGTGGTCTGTGCACCGTCATTGGCAATTCGCCCAACCTTGTCGTGGCGGAGTTCTACGCACAGCAGACGGGCACTCCTATGGGCATCTTTGCCCCTCTCCTGCCGGGTCTGTTTTGCTCCATCGTGGGCCTGCTTGCCATCTTTCTGCTCCACAGGCTTATTCCCGTTCGCCGCTCTCCGGAGGAGTCTTTCGAGAGCAGTGCCGAGTATACCGTCGAACTGCTTGTACCGACGGAGTGCGAAAGCGTGGGTATGACCGTGGAGGAAGCCCAGCTCTATAGTGTCAATGGCGGTCAGCTCATTGAGGTGGTACGCTTCGACAGGGAGGTCATCAGCCCTGTGCCACGCGATGAGTTCATCTTGGGAGGCGACCGTCTGGTCTATTCCGGACAGATCGATTCTATCCTGGAACTGCGCGATACGCACGGCTTGGTCAATGCCACCCATCATGTGTTCAGCGTAGGGGAGATGGATCGTCATCGCAAGCTCCAGATGGCCTCGGTGGACGTCAACAGTTCGCTGGTGGGCCGTGCCATGGTCGAGACAGACTTTGAGGATAAAAACGGTATCGTGCTGGTGGCCATAGCTCGCGAGGGTGAGCGCTTGACGGGCATTCCCAGAGAGGTGCCTCTGCGCCCCGGAGATACCCTCTTGCTCGAAGGTAGCAAGCTTCGTCCCGATCTCTTTGCCGACAATCTCAACTTCTTCGACTCCGTACCTCTGCCTCAGAGTGGCAAGAAGACACTGGTGTCATCGCTCATCATGGTGGGTATGGTCCTGCTCTCTACTTTCGGTGTCATGCCATTGCTCAACAGTTGCTTCCTGGCAGCCGTGCTCATGGGTTTTACCCATTGCTTCTCTGCAGAGCAGCTGCAGCGTAGTATCAACTGGAAGGTGCTGATGGTCTTTGCTGGATCCGTGTGTCTGGGACGTGCCATCGACGTCACGGGCATTGCCCAGATGATGGCTGACGGTCTCTTTGCCATTTGCGGCACCAATACCATTCTCACCCTGGCCCTCATCGCCTTTGTGGCAACCTTCGTCACGGAGTTCGTCTCCAACACCACTGCGGCAGCCGTCTTTGCTCCCATATCCTTGCATGCAGCTCAGGCACTCGGGGCAGACCCCATGGCGTTTATCCTGTCGCTCATGATGGCAGTAAGTTGCAGCTTCGCCACTCCTGTGGGCAGTGAGACCAACACGCTCATCTATGGTCCCGGTGGGTACAAGTTCTTCGACTACTTTAAGATAGGCCTCTGCATGAACATCATCATGCTCCTGGCCAATGTCTTCATCATCAGCCTGATCTACTCGCTGTAGTGGCGTGGAGCGTGGAACGATGAACGATGAGCGTGGAGCGGAATAAAAAATAGAATAATCTTCAATTTTCAATTCTCAATTTTCAATTTCCCATTTTCCATTTTCCATTTTCAATCATATACACACATGACACTTCAAATCACAGAAAGCAATGGCGCCCTTGTAGGTAAGCTCATCGGACGCCTCGATACCGTGGCATCTGCCCAGTTTGCCCGTGACATGCAACCCCTTTTGGACAATGCAGACAAGCACATTGTACTGGATTGTGCAGGGTTGGAGTTTATCTCATCTTCGGGTCTGCGCCTGTTCCTCTCTCTTCGCAAGGAGACTATGGGCAAAGGTGGCGACGTGACCATCCGCAACGTATCTCCCGAGGTACGACAGGTATTCACCATCACGGGTTTCTTCTCGCTCTTCAACTTTGAGTAAGAGCATCCTTTGTGCTCTTCAACTTTGAGTAAAGATCCGCTATACTTGTAGCCCCAGGAGAAGGGGTCTTGTATACGATGAAAGGGAGCCTCGGCTCCCTTTCGTGTATATATATAATAATGTATAGCGGCGATGTTTACTCTGCGCCTTCAGTTACTCTGCGCTTTCAGTTACTCTGCGCTTTCTGCCTCTTCTGCCTCTTCTGCTGCGGGGGTGGGCAGTGTGAAGTCGTCGATACCGTTTTCAATCAGCAGATTGTACCACTGCACGAGCTTCTTGATGTCGGAGGGGTACACGCGATCACGATCGAAGTTGGGGAGTACCTTTCCCATGTACTCTGCCAGTTCGTCCTTGCTTGCCTTCTTGTAGTTGAAAGCAGACATCTTGCCGGCTTCAAGCTCCTTGAGGTTGCTGAAGACGGTGGCCAGGGGTACTTCTTCTTCATCGGTATACATGGCGATGTCGGCCAGAGAGATGACCTTGTCGGCGCCAAAGACGGGCATGCGACGGTGTGCGGCATCGATGGTTTCTACGATGAGGCTGCCATTGCCTCTTGATACCAGTTTGTAGAGGCCTGGCTTACCTGCGATTGCTAATACTTTTCTAAGCATGGTTTTATCGTTTTTAGTGGTTTGTTGTCTTTTGGGGGACCCTTCCGTCAACGGAAGGGCACGGTGGTGTCTTGGGGACCTCCGAAGCGAAGCATCTCTTCTATTTGTGGAGTCAGGTCGCGCCCATCGTTGATGATCTGACAGTGGCATTGGGCTGCTCGCAGATCGTCGTCGAGCTGCAGGCGTATGCGTTGCTCCACTTGCTCTGCCGAACTTCCATCGCGCCTTATGGCTCTCTCTATGCGTAGTGCCAAGGGGGCGGTGACGTGGATGAGTATGTCGGCCATGTCGGCAAATCCGCTTTCCAGCAAGATGGCACTCTCTATCCCGACGATGTGGGATGCCTGGCTTTGGCACCAGGACTGGAAGTCTCGCCTCACGATGGGGTGGATGATGCCATTGACCTGTCTTTGGTGCTCTTCGCTCTGGAAGAGATAGGCTGCCAGCACGGCTTTCTGCAGATGGCCTTCTGCGTCGTACACGTCTTCTCCCACGAGCTGAGTGAGTCCGCGGCGTATCTCTGCCGACTCCTCGTTGAGGCGTTTGGCCTGGCTGTCGCAGTCGTAGACCGGGATGCCGTACTGCGTGGTAAGTATGTGGCTCAGATAGCTCTTGCCGCTTCCCATGCCACCGGTAATGCCAACGACTTTCATCGGTTGTCCTCCAATTCTGTGGGGTGGAGTGGGGTCACCTTGGTGATATCTTCTATGAGGAAGTCCACCTGCTGGGGTGATATGAAAGCGCTCGACACGCTACCGGGCATGCTGATGATCTGGGGTTTGCACTTGTTGGAGGTGCTATTTTTGATATCTTCGTACGACACGGTGACCTGGAAAAGGTTGGTGTTGACCAATCTGGCCTGTGCTGCGCTTACGAGATAGGTGAGTGTCACCGTAGCAGGAAGGGTGCGCAGCTCCTTGCCCTCGGGGAAGTCTATACCTTGTACATATATCTCTATGGACTTGCGTGTGAGTATGTCCACATTGATGTCGAGCGAAACGGTGTCGGGGAAGAAACGCATCTGACGCGTGTGCATGAGGGGAACGGCCAGCGAGGTGCTCTGCTTGAGATCTTCCAGCATGTGGACTTCGGTGTAGGCAGCACGCATGGTGTCGAGTACTCTGGCAGGAGCGTACACTTCCACGGATTCGGGTGTGAAGGTGTAGCCATCCAGATTGTACTGGTTGCTTGTCGTGATGCTGCCACGCAGTCTGACGGGAAGTTTGCGATGTACGCCTCTATTGTATGAGAAGATGAGCGTGTCGGGCATCATCTGCGTGATGGTGCTGCGCACGGAAAGCCCCTCCTTGAGCATCTGCTGTATGGCAGAGGGAGGGAAGATGGTATTGTCCGTGATCTCGTGTGTGTCGTAGTCCTCAAAATTGATCTTGAGTGTGTCGAGGCGTGGATTCCAGAAGAGTGGGAGCAGCTCGTTGCCCTTGTCGCGCATCGTGACCTGTATCTCCTTGGGCAGTTCCGTCGAGATGATGATGTCCTTGGGGACGTTGGTCAACTGCAGGGGTACGGTCACCTTCACGGACATAGGCTCCTCCAGCTTCTGGATGATCCAGAAGCCAGTAGCCATGGCAAGGAAGAAGAGGAAGATCAGAATGTTCTTGGTCCGGTTGTCAGAAGGTGTACCTCCGTCTTGTCCTGGCTGAGGTCCGCGATTGATGCTGGCCATGTCGAGAGATGTAGCGGCTGGGAAGTCTTGTCTTGTGCGGGACGAGGCTTACTTCTGGGGCATGGGGTTCTCGCCGACGGGGAATACCGCATTGCGAGCCACCTGGATGCAGACACCGTTGGCAACCTCTACCTTCACGCTGTTGTTCATCTCGTCAAAACCTCTTACGACACCGTAGATGCCACCCTGGGTGATGACCTGCGAACCGGTGGTCAGAGAGTTCTGGAAGTTCTGGAGTTCCTTCTGCTTCTTCTGCTGAGGGCGGATCATGAAGAACCACATGATGACAAAGATGAGGGCCATCATGATGAAGAAAGACATATTGGAACCTCCGGGCTGTGCTTGAAGCAAAATATTCAATGTGTTCATAATGCTTATTTTATGAGTTTAGGAAATTAGTCGTTTTGTCGTTTTAGTCGTTTAGGAAAAAATTACGGCCTGCTTGCTCTATGCCTTCACCAGCTTGCTATCGGCTTGCAGCTTCTTGACGATACCGTCGAGCATGCCATTGACATAGGCGCTACTGCGAGGGGTGCTGTACATCTTGGCCACGTTGACATACTCGTTGATGCTCACACTGACGGGGATGGTGGGGAAAGACAGTATCTCTGCCAAAGCTATCTGCATGATGAGCAAGTCCATCAGGGCTACGCGGCTGAAGTCCCAGTTGCGGAGGTTCTCGCCGATGAGCTGTCTGTATTGCTCTTCTCCCTGGAGGGCATAGCGTATGAGGCAAGCGGCAAACTCGCGATCCTCTTCCGACTCGTAGGCGGGAAGCAGAGAGGCAGTCTCGTCGGCATCGGGCGTAAAGCGCTTGATGGTCTTCAGGACGAAGGTGTCTACGATGTGCTTGTCATCGTTCCAGTAGAGGCTCTTCTCCTCCAGGGCGCTGTCGATGGCCTCGTTGTTGCAGAAGATCTCCTTGTAGATCTTGCGCCAGAGTTCGCGATCCTCCTCGTAGGAGCTCTCGGTGCTGCTTATGTAGTCTTGGTAGAATGCGCTCTGCTGGATGGAGCGGTAGATGCTTTTAGCCAGTTCCTCATCGGTGATCCAGGTCTGGTTGTGCGCTTCGCGGTAGTCAATAAGTTGCTTGTTGAGCATGATCTGCTGCATGAAGCGATTGTCGATGAACTTTGTGCTGATAGTCTCTGTGAGTCCCAACTGGCGAGCACGCAGTTTGCGCTGGTCAACATCTTCCACGGCAATACGCTGCACCTCTTGCATCAAAAGGAAGAGGGCCTGGTAGAGGTCGTACGACTTGTCCAGGCTGAAGAGCAGTTCCTTCTCGGCCGTTTCTGCACTTTGGGGACCATTATTCTGTCCGTTCTGGTAGTAGGCGTAGGCTATCTGTACCGTCTTCAGACGAATGAGTTCTCGGTTTATCATAATGTCAATTCTTACTAAAAGGTGGACAAAATTACTCATTTTACGTGAGAAAAAGGCACTTTTTGGGCTTTTTTTTTTGTTGTTTCACAAAATATGACCAATTTTGAGTCATGATTTGAAAATTGAGAATTGAAAAATGAGAATTGAAAGTTGAAAAGTGAAATTAATGTAGATCATTACTAAATATTATGGAAGGCGAAAACAAATTTGAGGGTGGAAGAGAGAAGGAGATTGTTTTCTCCAAAGTGATAAAGGCGGGCAAGCGCATCTACTATGTGGATGTGAAGGAAAACCGCCACGGTGAGCTCTATCTGGCTCTTACGGAAAGTAAGAAGGTGGTCACTGGCACGGAGGATGCTGCACAGGTCACCTTCGAGAAGCACAAGCTCTTCCTCTACCGTGAGGACTTTGAGAAATTCATGGCTGGCCTGCAGGAAGCACTGACCTTCATCGAGGACAAACAAGGGAAGGCCGAACCCCGTCCAGACTACACGGAAGACATAAAAATAGACCTGGAATTCTGAAATGTGCCTCAATCTCTTGGCGGTTCGAAAAAAAAGTTGTACTTTTGCACCCGCTTTTGGAGCACATCGCGTGTGATGGCGAATTAAGCAAGAGAAAAACTTAATTTAGAGTAACACAAAAAAACAAACAAAACAATGAAGAGCATTGACGTAAAGGGTACCGCTCGCGTAGCAGGCGGTAAGAAGGCAGCCAAAGAGCTGCGTAAGCAGGACATGGTGCCTTGCAACTTGTATGGTGAGGCTAAGGGTGAGAACGGTCTGCCCGTAGCAGAGAGCTTCGCTTGCAGCAACGCAGAGCTGCGCAACCTCATCTACACTCCCCACATCTATAGCGTAAATCTGAATATCGACGGCAAGGAGCGTAAGGCTATCATGAAGGAGATCCAGTTCCACCCCGTGACCGACCGCGTACTGCACGTAGACTTCTACGAGATCAACGAGACCAAGCCCATTGTTATGGAGGTTCCCATCAAGATGAACGGTCTGGCAGAGGGTGTAAAGGCCGGTGGTAAGCTGGCTGCTGGTGTACGTAAGCTGAAGGTTCGCGCTCCCTACACAGCCATTCCCGAGGTACTCGACATCGACGTTACCGGCCTTGGTCTCGGTAAGGTGATCAAGTGTGGCGAGTTGAACTACGAGGGTCTTGAGATGGTGACCAGCCCCAGCGTTGTCGTATGCCAAGTTAAGATGACCCGTGCTGCTGCCGCTGCTGCTGCCGCTGCTAAGAAGTAATAAAGGATACATAAACATACTGGTGGGTTGACGGGTGTACTATGCTACAACCCGTCAATCTTCTTTTTATGCTAAAGTTCTTATATAATATAATAAAAGGTAAGGGACAGCCGAATACTTCGGATGCCCAGAATGATACTCCTGTTATGAAATACCTGATAGCCGGACTGGGCAATATCGGAAGCGAATACGATGGTACACGCCACAACATAGGATTTCGCGTGGCCGATGCCTTGGCAAAGTCGTGCAACGGAACCTTTGAGGACAAGCGATACGGATTTGTGTGCCATTGTCGTGCCAAAAATGCCGAGCTTGTCATCCTCAAGCCTTCCACCTATATGAACTTTTCCGGCAATGCTGTACGCTACTGGTTGCAGCAGGAGAAGATACCCGTGCAAAATCTGCTTGTGGTGTGCGACGATCTCTCTCTTCCTTTCGGTACGCTACGTATGAAGGGAAACGGTTCGGCTGGTGGCCACAATGGTTTGAAAAACGTAGCCCAGATGATCTCCACTGAAGGCTATGCCCGTCTGAAGTTTGGCATTGGCAATGACTTCGCCAAAGGTCAGCAGGTGGATTTTGTCCTTGGCAAATTCTCACCCGAAGAGCTGGCCCAGATGGACGAGCGTGTGGGCAAGGCCGTGGAGGCCGTCAAGGCTTTCGCGCTGAGTGGTATCCAATTTGCAATGTGCAACTACAATGGCAAGTAAATATAATTCATAATTCACAATTCATAATTCACAATGCATAATTCGTAATTAATCTGCACGGCGAAGCTAATGGTGAATTGTGCGTTAAAATAATGAGAATTATGAATTATGAATTGTCATTGAAAAGATTGTGCATTGTGCATTGTGAATTATGAATTGTGAATTAACCAATGAATACTGAGGCAAGGGTAGACAAGTGGCTGTGGGCTGCTCGCATATTCAAGACGCGCACGATGGCTGCTGCGGCTTGCAAGAAGGGTCAGGTAAGCATGAAGGGCTCATTGCTGAAGGCCAGTCGCATGATCAAGGCAGGCGATGTCGTCGACGTGAGAAAACCTCCTATCACCTATAGCTTCAAGGTGCTTCAGCCCATAGAGAAGCGTGTAGGTGCCAAGCTGATACCCGAGATACTGGAGAATGTCACCTCGCAGCAGCAATACGATATACTCGAGATGAGCAAGATCAGCGGTTTTGTGGATCGTGCTCGCGGAACGGGTCGCCCCACCAAGAAAGACCGGCGAAGTCTCGATGCTTTTGCGCAAGAGGATGTGCCCGAGTTTTATGCCGACTTTCAGTTTGATTTTGAAGACGGAGATGAGGATATAGAAGAGAGTGAAGATTGATTTCTTCACTCTTCTTTTTTGTAAAAAAGCTTGGTGGCGGAGGGGACATCGTGGGTGAGCCAGATGTTACCACCGATGACACTACGGTCGCCTATGGTGACGCGACCGAGGATGGTAGCATTGGCATATACGATGACGTGGTCGCCCAGTATAGGGTGGCGGTCAATGCCCTTGACCAGCGTGCCATCCTCCTCTTGGGGGAAGTTCTTTGCACCCAGTGTCACACCCTGGTAGATGGTGGCATGGTGCCCCAGTATAGAAGTGGCACCGATGACTACACCCGTACCGTGGTCGATGGCGAATGAGTGACCTATGCGTGCTGCTGGATGGATGTCGATACCCGTCTCTGCATGAGCAAGTTCGCTGATGATGCGTGGGATGAGAGGAACGTCGAGTTCGACCAGACGGTGAGCAATGCGATAACTGCATATGGCCTTCATGCCGGGATAGCAGAGGATGACTTCACCCTCATTGTGTGCAGCAGGGTCGTTGCGGTAGTGAGCCGTGACATCCGTAGCAAGTATGTCGCGCAGAGCAGGAAGGCTCTCGATGAAAGCCTCGGCTCTTTTCTGGGCAGCCTCGGCAAGAGAAGCGATGGACTCGTATTGCTGTACGAATCCCAGTCCGGCCATGATCTGCTTGACGAGTTTGCTGTAGAGGCGCTCCACGTTGACGCCCATGTGGTAGGGCAGTGATGATTCGCTATTGAGTCGACGGCCATAGTAACCGGGGAAAAGCACGGCGCGTGAGAGTTCTACTATCTCTCGGAGCTCATCCTCGCTGGGGTAGGGCACTGCCTCGCTGCCGTAGTGGTTCATCACATTGTGCTCTACACTGCTGAGAGCATCCACGGTGTTCTTGAAGTCCATGTAAGTTATTTATAGTATGTTTCGGTAAGTGACTTTCATCATAGTTTTGTTCACTTACTTATCTTTTTACCTTTAGTACAATATGATACCCACGCATCCACAGATGAGGATGATGAGTATGGGGTTCATCTTATATTTACGCTGAGCGATGAAGGCAAAGATGAAGATGAGTATGCTGACGATAAATTGCCAGAGGCACAGGCTTGGTGTGCTGAAATTCTCGCGTGTGAGCAATACCAGAGCAGCCGCAGCCAGCAGTCCCACCACGGCAGGACGGAGGCCTGAGAATACATAAGCCACATAGCGATGATCCTTGTATCTCATGAGAAACTTACAGATGAGCAACATCAGTACAAAACTGGGAAATACCACTGCGAAGGTTGACACTACGCTGCCTATCACGCCCCAGAAAGGTTCGTAGCCAGCATTGACCATGCTCGTGTAGCCCACATAGGTGGCCGAGTTGATACCAATGGGGCCTGGGGTGGACTGGCTGATGGCCACGATGT
>JAZLII010000218.1:0-17311 GCA_045617275.1 Bacteroidaceae bacterium | reverse complement strand
GTTGTATATCTTATATTCCACTCTGGCTCCTGCCACGGCCTGGCCTTCAGCATCGACCACCTTGACATGGCGTCTGCTCACGGGGGCATAACCCGAGGTGACGGCTATCTCCGTGTAGCACGCCGTGCGGTCCATCACGTCCTCCCATCCATCGTAGGCACCGAAGGCCTTGGTGTGCATGAGCATGCTTCGCGAGGCGGGAGCGTTGAACCATCCCAGGTCGAGCACAGGCTCCGGTTCGCAGGCACCCAGGAAGTGCCATTCACCGTCCACCCATGCCTCCACCCATGCATGGTTGTCGTCGGTGTGTGCCCATCGGGGCGTGTAGACCTGTCGGGCAGGTATGCCCACCGATCGCAGGGCGGCCACCAGCAGTGTCGACTCCTCCCCGCACCGACCGTAAGCCGTACGGATGGTGGCCAGGGGACTGCTTGTGCGCTCATCGCTCGGCGTGTAGGTCACGTGCTCATGGCACCAGTGGTTCACCTCCAGCACGGCTTCCTCCATGCTCATCCCCTCGAGTCGCGTCTTGAGTTCGCTGTAGAAGACCACGCGTGAGCTGTCCATGTTCTCATTGTTCACACGCACCGGCAGTACAAAGTGCTTCCACTCCCTCTCCGGTATGCTCTTGCCCCAGGGCATCTCCTCGCGAGCCAAGAGAGCACACTCTATGTTTTCCACCCAGAAGTCGCGCGGATAGTCCACGCTGTCGGGCAGAGGCATACTCGCATAGAGGAAGCTGAGCGCCTCTTCTACTTCTTCGTCGTGACTCTTTGTCGTGGTGCATGCCCCCAGTATGGTGAGAGCGAGGGCAAATGGGAGAAGTTTTCTCATAAGTTTATTTTCTTTCTTCAGGATTCTGTTCTCTGTTTCACACTATTTTCACAGGTCTCTTGTATGGTTGATGATGGCGCTTACCACCTCTGCGCTTGTGGTGCAGTCACCGGGCCGGCGTGCCGAACTGTGTATCTCCCGACATCCCGTCTCTGCCAGTATGCGCTGGGCATTGTCGGGGTTGACGCCCGAGCCGGGCATGAGGATGATGCGTCCCCGGGCCTGCTCTTGGAGCTCCCTGATGAGCGCTGTGCCATCGGCGGCTTTGGCGGCCTGTCCCGAGGTGAGCAGTCTGTGGCAACCCATTGCGATGATCTCCTCCAGTGCCTGTCGGGGCTGTCGGCACACGTCGAAGGCACGGTGGAAGGTCACCTCCATCTCCCCTGCAGCCTCCACCATCTGTCGGCAAGCCTCCACGTCGATGTCGCCCTCAGGCGTGAGAGCCCCTATCACCACTCCGTCGGCACCCAGTCGCCGGGCCGTCTCTATCTGCGCCACCATGGTAGCTATCTCCTCGGGAGTGTACACGAAGTTGCCCTCGCGAGAGCGTATGAGCACATTGACCCTCAGGCCCTCGATACCTCTGGCCTCGCGTATCTCCTCCTCCGAGGGCGTCAGTCCGTCGAGTTCCAGGGCCGTGCACAGTTCTATGCGCTGTGCTCCGCCTTCTGCTGCGGCACGGGCACTCGCCACATTGGCCGCGCACACTTCCAGTATCACGTTATTTTGCATAGACCATTTTGAAGATGATGTCCGGTTCGCTGTCATTGAGATGCTCTTTCCAGACGATGTGCGTTCCGCTCTTCTCCTTCTTGAAGGGCACCTTCTGTCCGTCGTTGAGGCAGACGATCTCCTTCAGCTTTGTCTTGGCAGGCAGGGTCAGACCTTCCAGTTTGCCGTCCAGCACATGGACGTACGTCACGTTGTCTTTCCTTGTCTCCACCCATTCACCCTGTGTGTCTCCTCCGGTAGTGCCATAGATGCTCTCGCCGTACTTCCCGAGCCACTGGCCCATCTCGCGCAGACGCTCCAGGGCCGTGGCAGGCAGTTCGCCGTTGGGCTGCGGACCGATGTTGAGCAGCAGGTTGGCCCCCTTGCCGGCCGTCTGCACGAGGAGCTGTATGAGTTCGCGTGAAGACTTATAGTCCTGGTCCACTATCTTGTAGCCCCACATGCCGTTCATCGTCTGGCACGTCTCCAAGGGCAGTCGGCTGATGTCCTGACTGGAGTATCCTGCCTTGTTCTCACCCGGCACGTCGCGCTCGAAGATCTGTATGTCCTCACCCTCGTTCACGTTCTGGTGGTGATTGTTGCCCACGAGACAGCCCGGCTGCAGTCGGTGTATCAAGTCGTACTGTTCGCGCAGGTGCCAGTCGAAGGGCGTGGCATCCTCATCGTGGTCCCACACCCCGTCAAACCATATCGCGCCTATCTTTCCATACTGCGTGAGAAGCTCCGTGAGCTGTTGCTTCATGAACTGCAGGTACGTCTGGTAGTTGGGCTTGAGATCGCGCTGTGTGCCCTGTCCTGTGCGACCGATGGGGTAGTCCGCCCTGCGCCAGTCCAGGTGAGAGTAGTAGAGATGCAGGCGTATGTCCTGCTCGTGGCATGCATCGGCCAGCTCCTTGATCACGTCGCGACGGAAGGGAGTGGCCTCCACGATGTTGTAGTCCGAAGCCTTCGTGCCCCACATCGAGAAGCTGTCGTGGTGGCGTGAGGTGAACGTGATGTACTTCGCTCCGCTCTCCTTGATGGCCTTCACCCATTCCTGTGCGTTGAAGCGTATGGGGTAAAAACCCGATGCCGCCTTGGCATACTCCTCCCAGTTGAGGTTGGCATTTTGCATGTACCATTCCCCCTGGGCAAACATAGAGTAGATGCCCCAGTGCAGGAAGATGCCAAACTTCATATCGGCAAACTCCTTTCGCGAAGCCATGCACTCCGGTGTGGGTACGTAGGGCACCTCGCCCTCAGGTATGTTCACTGCCAGTGCCTTAGCCAGTCCGCTCGCCTCCCGCTCTGCCATGGCCAGCCCACCTGCCATCGGCCTGCCCGTCATGCCCCAAGAGGGTAGGAGAGCCAGTGCGGCCAGCAGAGCCAGTCCGCGTCTCTTGCCATATCTCTTGCTATATTTCATATCTTTCATGGTTTCTTCTCATTTCGGCCTCGTTTATATGGTCAATGCAATGACCAGACTATCTCAACAAGACCTTTTTGCCGTTCTTTATACGAATGCCCTTACTATTGGTGCCTACTTTTTGGCCCATAAGGTTGTAGAACTCGCTGGTGGTGTTTGTGGTCAGAGGATTCGTTTCAATAATGGCATCGGTTTCAGTCTCGCTGTTGTTGACCATAGTGACCATGATGTCATCGATGTAGAACTCAGTGCCATCATACGCATCGTGGAAGAGAATGCAAGCAGTCTGACTGGGACATTCTTCTTTGGTGAGGACGAAGTATTTCTTGATCTCCACGGTGTCTTGCGGCTGGACGGTCACATAGTAACCCTTGTCTGCACTAGGTTTGTCAAGGCCAGTCTTCTTGACCTCTTTGCCGTCCTTGTCTTGGTATTTGGCATCGACGTAGATCCACATAGTTGCGTTTTCGTGAGGATTAGCAACCTTGCAGGTGACTGTGAACTTACCTTCGCCATTGCCATTGAAGTCGAACACAGGAGTCTGGATGTAGTCTCCTCTGGACTGCAGACGGGCTGAGCCTCCAAGCGACTGTATGCCATGTGCCTTCCATCCTGGAACCTTGGTGTACTTGGCATTGAGTTCATCGGTACTTGCGTCATAGAGGTCTTCGGGATTGTACGAAGGGAACAGGCTGAAGTCCTCATCTATGAGGGTGGCAATCTTGTCCTCGGGCACTTCCTCCTCTTGCTCTTCTACCTCCACGTCGCAAGTGACCACGAAAGACTTCACCTTAAAGTCGTAGGTGCCGCCAGGTATGCTCATACGGAGCGAGACGCGCTGGTCGGGACATACTTGCGCGGAGATGTTGCTGGTGATGGACTGTGACTGCCATCCGGACTCCGGGATATAGCTGGCCCATGCACCTGCAGGATTGTAGAAGAAGGGATAGCCTACGTTGGTTTTTGTCTCCTCACCCTCTGCATTGACGTAGTACTTGTCGAGTGTGCCGGAAACATAGTTGACAGATGCATCAATTGCGGGAATTGCGAACTCAATGGCCACTTTGAACAGACCGCCGTTGATGGCCTCTTTGAGACTGATAGCAGGAGTCTGCAGAAAATGTTCCTCACCAGCAGTGATGACAAGAGCCCCGTCGACTATGCTGCCTCCAGAGACCTTCCATCCTGCGGGTATGCCATTGGCGAAATCCACATCGATAAGTGTCTTCTGCTGAATTTCTGCGCGTACGGTCATACCCATGGCGAGCATGATACATGTGATGAATGAGTAAAGTAAACTTTTCTTCATAAACTTTGATATTTTGTTGAATTTATTTGCTAAAGTATTTTTTTCCATCTCTTATCATAATGCCTTTTGAGTGTGGATAAACGACGGTCTTGCGTCCCTGAAGATCGTAGACTGCATCGTTGCCCTGTGTAGGTTCATGATACACATCTGCTATGATTGTAGGCACTTGTGGCACGATGACCTTGATATCGTCGAAATAGGCCGTCTGATACCAGTAACTTTGTAGGCGAACTACCACCTGGCGTGTGGGGCACTTCTCGGCGTCAAAGGCATACTGGCGCGTCACGTCTTCCCACTTCTTGCTTCCACCTATGCTTTCACGTTTGAGTCGGGTGGAGGTATCCACATTGCCCTCCTCGTCGACAGGGTAGATAGTGACATAGAGGTAGTCGTCAGCTGCATATTTGTGTCTAAGGTTCAAAGTGAACCGTCCGTCTGCATTGACACTGATGTCGATAGGTGGAGTCTGTAGGTACGAACTGCTAGATGCAGATAGACGACATGTCTGATTGTCGCTATACACATGAGCCCCTTTCCATCCTGGTTGGTGAGTATACTCGCTGTCGATATTGCACCATCCGTCCTCTATCGAGCCACTTACATCAGTGGGGAAGAGGCTGAAGTCTTCATAGATCACCTCTTGGTCCATCTCCTCTTCATTGTCCTCCATTCCCTCATAAGGCACCTCTACCTCCACGCGCTCACCGCGGGCAGAGACAGCAAAGAGGCGATAGCCCTTCTTCCAGAAGGAGAGGAGCTGAAACATCTTGTCCTCACTGGGCGTCACCTCTCCGGAGTTGGCGCATATAAGGCTATCCTGCTCATCGCGTACCTCAAAGGCAACGACATTCTTCCACCCTCGTATCCTTATCTCGTCGTTCTCCTGGGTGGCTTTGCCGTCGTAGTATGCTGTGCGTCGTATCTCAGCGGGTTCCCCCTTGATGATATCGGGCAATGTGCGATAGAGTTCTACAGTATTGTCGGAAATGTACTCGAGTGCCACTTCTGGTTCTGGATATCCCAGATTGTTCACTCGCTTGCGCAGGCTCTCGAGCATGCTCTCTGTGACTGTGACCTGTGCACTTGTGTAGTCTCCCACGAAGGCATCGACCACACGGGCAAATCCCCATTTCTCAAAGAATGAATAAAGGTTGGCATGGGCGGCAATGCAGGCATTGTATACGAAGTTGAGCATCAGTTGTGCATGGCTATAGCCAGTATAGTCCTTGTTGCGTGCGTACTCATACACCTCGGGGTAGAATCCGCCATGGTCCTCTTGCTTCTCGGGGGTACGTCCAAGTACTTCGCCGTAGTAAAGCTGAAGTTGCCAAAATGGCACGAGGCGTACCATCACGTCGTTGTCATCGTTGTAACCTTTGAAGTCGCAAAATGAAGCCTTTTTGGCAATGATCTCCGTCCAGCCCTTTGAGTAGTAGTTCTGGTATACGGGGAGCAACTGTGTGTACTGCAGGCGTGAGTGCCCTCCGAAGATAGTCTTGGTGACATATTGCGACATGATGTTGTTGGTCACTTCCGTGAGTCCCACCCAGTATAGAGCAGGACGGGTCTGGTTGACATGTCCCACTTCATGTGCGGGTCCCCAAAGAGCCCTGTCGCCCAAGATGACGTCAGGGTCGAGCATGCTACCCATACTGGCGGCAGGATAGCCCGTCATGTATTGGGTGGCATAGAGTGCACCAAAGCCCCAGGTCTCCTGCATATAGAGACGGTTGGTCATCATTCTGTCATACTTCTTCAGACCAAGCAGTTCCTGTTCGCTTTCCACTAGTCGGTCGTAGATGCTGATGAGTTCTTCCCCTCTGTCGCCTGTATGCTTTCTGAACAGAGTCGTTTCCGCTGTGATGTGAGCATACTTGCCCAGTACGTCGAAAAACTTGTACTCTGCCTTCTTCAGCAGTTCGGTCCATCTTCCGTCATGCCGCTCAGAGTCGAAGTATCCATTGACTTTGGCGTTGGCGAAATGCATTTTGACAGGAAGTGCGGTGGAGTCATTGAGTACCGACGTGTGATAGAGTACATACACAAGTCCGCCCTCGCTGATGGTGATGCGGTTGGTACCCTCTTTCAGTGTGTACTCCTCGCCACTTATCTCACCAGCAGGGGCGTTCTCGATGTCCCTTACCTTGAGCTTCAGGGTCTTGCCGTGCATATCGCCCACAAATACAATCAGTCTCTCGCCTGCATCCACCATGATGCCCGTAGGATTGTCGAGTAAGGAATAGCGCATTGTGCCGTTTCGCTCAGCCATCAGCCGGGGATGGGGGTAAGCTCGGAAGGTGTCCACCCTGAACTCACACTCATACTCACCTTTGTACATCTTTTCGGCAAGGTTGCGATAATAACTGTCGGAGCATTGCGCTATTTCCTCTTCGGTGATATCGGGACGTAGCTCGCTGCAGGTCTTGTCGGTGAACAGTTGCAACACGTCGTAACTGCTGCTCTGCGAGAAGGCGATGCTGTGTAGGCAGGATAGCAAGAGGACAACTATAAGGCGATGTATCTTCATCTGTTTGCTTTAATGGGAAAAATGTAGATTCTTGACGTTGGGTGGTATGTTCGCTTAGAACTTGTAAAAGGCTCTCACGTAGCCCTGCTCTGTCTGCTGGAGCGTGATAGTGCCCACGTATCCATTGTTGCCATTGAATACGGCTTCACCCACTTGGCATGCTGCTGTGCGGACACGGTCGAGCATGGAGAGCGTGGATGTGAGGTAATACTGTGCGCCCTGTATGTCGTTCCAGTTCATCTCGGGAAGTTTCATCTTTTCTGTAGCCGGTACGGGAGCCGACATCACGGCGTTGTTGAAGGCTTCGATATTGGCCTCGCAGTCGTAGCCCATGACCATCATGCCAAAGCTCTGCATGGCATCGCTTGGTGGGAGTACCCATCCCGTCACGTCACCTTGATTCTTATCGTCACACCACTTAGCGGCAGGATAGTGCTCCAGGGTGGGATCCACTTTGCGCAGTTCCTCCACGTTGGCATAGCCATCAGTCTTGCTGTAAGCTGCGGGCCAGTACAAGCCAAACTCGAAGGTGCTATAAGGAAGCGTGGTGTAGTCGGTACTGCACACCCATCCGTGCTTGCCCGTGTCATCTACGCTGACCACGACACCGCAGATGCCATTGCGATTGTATATCTCCCACATATGATATACGGGCAGATCTTCCATAGCGATGCCCTCTATGACTCTATCGTCGATGGTCCACTCCGAGATCTCACCTACCGTCACTTCGCATTCGTTCTGGTCCACCTCAACTTGTAGTGTGAGTTGCTTTCCGCTCTCGATGGTGATGTCTCGATCAGCCACCCAGTTGATTTCCACGTTGCCTCGGGTGGTGATGCTCAGTGCCTTTTCTCCTTTTTTGATAGTCTGGGGTACGCAGATGACCGCACCGCTCACCTCATAGCCTGAAGCAGGTGTGTCATAAGTGATACCCGTCACGGTGGTCTTGCTGTCTGCGGAGGGAGAGGCTTCGCCCGTCTCCATGTCCACGATGGCTTTGCTTGATACTCCTGCGAGTGCCAGTCGCGCTCCACTTATGGCACCCTTCGTGCCCGTTTTGGCTTTAGCGTGTATGATCACGCGTCCCATCACGTGGCCAAATTCGAGAGGCACAGCTGTCGCCACCAGTCTGTCGGTGGGTGCTATGGTGCGTGAGGCCCAGAGCAGGTCGTTCTCCTGATACTTGCGAGGAGCTGCCAGAGAGAAAGTATCCTGCCGCTCCGACAGGCCGAAACTATAGTCGTGCCGATGTCCTGTGGCTTCAGGTGAATAAGGATAATAGGCGTAGACCGTGATGTCCGAAGTGTTGTCTACCAACGTGCGTGGCTCCGACACCAGTCCACCTGCACTTTGCATGTATCGGGTATTGTCTGCCACCCGTGCTTGGTCTATCGATACAGTCCCCTTCCCACTGGCTATCCACATACCGACACCGTCGCCGCCCTCAAATCGGCGCTCCGTGCCATCTATGCCGTGGATATTGGCCGTAAGCCAGAGCTTGTCACCCTTGGCTGTAAGCACCTCATCGTCATCGCAAGCCTGCAAGCAGAGCAGACACGCCATCACGGGAAGTATATATCGTAGTTGTCTGTACAGTCTGTTCATATATGGAGTGTGTGTTCGTTGTCTATGAGTTATTCGTGCATCAGGCTGAGCGAGAACCTCTGAATGGTAGCTCTTCGCAGTTGCACCTGAGGCACTTGGAAGATGAAGGCTGACGATACATTGTCGAGCATGATGGTAGACTGTCCATCGGCAATCTCCTGTGGAGGCACGATGCCTTGATAGTGCGTGCTTTCCCGATCCTGTGGGTAGAAAATCACGCTCCCCGTCTTCTTGGGAGTCATAGTGCCTTTTCCCAAGTCGAGGGAGACCTCTGTGACAACATTGCTTAGCACGACGCTTGCCTTGCTGCCATTGACCTTGACGTCTCCCTTGTCAAAACAAACATCCAAAGCAGCAAACATATGGTCGAATCTCAGGCACACCGTTCCCTTGCTGAGTCCTTCCGTATTGGCAGCCCTGAGCCAGTCGCTGTGCAGGAAGCTGGCCTTGCTGTTCTGCTCAGCCTCGACAGCCATGCGCAGGTCCTGCGGATCGAGTGCATCGGCAGTGAAGGGATAGTAGGCATAGAAGTCCATGGGCCTTCCCTCCTTGTCCCAGAGGATGATATCATAGGGGCTCGCTGGCTTCCATCCATCTGCAGTCTTCACCCATTTGGCGTTGTGTGCCAGGTTGCCGGTTCGTTCAGGCTGGCATGGCATGGTCGATCCCGTAGTGCGTGGTACGGCAAAAACCCCTATGGAGTCTCCTATCTGGAAGGCCTCCATGCCCGTTCGCGTCTGCGTCGGAGCTATCACCTCTATACGTACCTCTTCGGCTCGGTCTGGCTCGGACAAGTCCTCCGAGCTGCATGACCAAGACAGAAGGGGGAGCAGACATGCTGCTACAATTCTATTGACTATTTTCACTTTCGTATGCTTTCCTTATACTTATTCTATTTGCCTTCATCCCCCTCCACTGATGGAGTGGAGCCGTAGAGAAGGCCGCTCGCTCTATAGGCCTTTCAGCCCTGCGATGAAGGCGTCGGTCTCTGGTGCGCTGGGGCGAGACATGTTGCTGTCCACCATGTTGCCTTCAGGATCGATGAGGATGAATCGGGGTATCTCGGTGATGCCGTAGTCTTTGCAGATGGGCGCGTTGGGTCCACCCCACAGCTGCAAGCCCGTCATATTGTCATTCTTCACCATCTTGATCCATGGAGCTACTGTGTTGTCGATGGAGATGCTTACAAACTCTATGTTGCGTCCCTTGTATTTCTGCTCGAGTTTCTGCAGACTGGGTATCTCCTGTCGGCAAGGACCACACCAGGTGGCCCACACGTCGATGAAGAGATACTTACCCTTGAGGTCTTTCAGGCTCACGGTCTTGCCCTCTACGGTCTGATAAGGTGCATCGGCAGAGAGTACGGCCTGCCCCTTCATATAAGACAGCCACATGGCTTGAGCTTTCTTGAGCTCCTCGTGGTGAGCTTCGCTTTTCACATACTGATCGTATACTGCCTCAAACTTGCCCAGCGTGCCGGCCTGCTTGGCCTCAGTGTAGGACAAAGCAAACTGATGCATGAGGTCTTCGAGGATAATGGGAGTCTTGAAGTAGCGGAGCATATAGTCTATGCGTAGCTGCATGATGACGTTCCAGTCCGACACGAAGTTTTCGTCGCTCAGTACGCCGATAGCACTTTTTACGAATCGCTGATATTTCGTGTTCTTCCATAGCTCGGCATCGTCCACATACTGCTTGGCGATATACTCCTTCACGATGGGCAGAGGGTCGTCGTGCTTGTAGATGATGTTGACATAGTTGCCACCCTTCCAGAAGTGTTGTACAGGATAGCGCGCCATGATCTCATAGAGGTGGTACTTGTCGCGTGCCATCTCCAAGGTCTCCTGCTCCTTGCTGAGCTTGAACTTCTTGATAGCCTTGGCATCCTGGGCTATGGTCTTCTCCACCAGGTCGATATACTCCTTCTCGGGGAGGAGAAAGCATGAGTCGGCTATGGTGGTATAGGTGAAGTCCTGAAGATACTTGTTCATCTTTACGTCGCCGCCCTCAAATTCCAGGTTGAGCTTTATCAGATTGTACGACTTGTGCACTTTGTCTTCCGGATCGTTGACGAGCTTTATGAGCATATCTTTACCTGGTACGATGTAGATCTGGTTGCGACTGCTTCCTATGCTAAGACTGCAGTAGGTGGGCTCGTCCACATCGATGTCGAAGTGGGCCGTACGATTTTCATCGATGGGCTGCGTGTAGCGAATGCTGGTGTCGCGCAGTCTGATGGTGGCCTTGTTGTCAAGTGAGAACCCGCCAAAGTTGACGGACACCTTTGTAGGCGTAGCCCATAGAAGCGATGACATCATCAGGGCTGTGAGCGTCATACAGAGTTGTTTCATGATGTGTATATGTTTTATTTATTTATTCTTTCTTTAACCTTATAACCTTTAACCTTATAACCTATTCCCTCCCCGTGAAGGCAAAGCGCGACTTCCAGTACCAGCGAGAAGGACAATGCCCCAGTACGAGCTGGAGGCGTGCACACTGGTCGGCCGTGATGGAGTTCTTGTAGCTATAGGAGTCCATCACGTTGTAGGACGTGAAGTACATGGTGCCACTTCCCGGCTTGGTCGACTCGGCATTGTTCTTGAATACGCTCTGAGTCAGGTTCCAGTAGTAGGGAGTATCGTTGCAGTAGTCGGTGTCGCCATCCACCATGTTGGTGGTACCCAGCGAGCGGTAAGCCATCGTAGGCAGGAGACCCAGGTGGCGGGCCACGGTAGAGGCGAACTCATAGTGGTCGGTCTGCTGATTGGGGTTGATCATGTACGACATGTTGACAAACAGGCCTACGTCGGTTGCCTTTTGCGGGAAGTCAGCATCTATCGTGCCAGGAGTCAAGCCTGGTATGGGATGCTTATCGTCGTCGATCACGTTGGGCGCGGAGGCGATGGATGAGGAGCCTTTCTTGTTGTTGACCACCCACACGTTGAGGAAGCGTGTGTAGTCGAAGATGAGATCCTTGTGCTCCATCACATAGTTCTGATAGCCCTCGTCATCGGTGATGGCAGTCTTGGAGTTCACGGTCACGGCATGGTAGCCTGGATGTACCAGTTTGGCTCCGTCGTTGTCATAGAGTGCCGGAGAGAAGGTGATGTGTGTATTCCATCCGTTGGGGTCGGTAGAAGCTTGTCCTGCAAACACCTGGTTGAGACGTTTTATGCACTTGTCGATGTCGCTCTCTGTGATGGCGATCTGAGCCACACCCACCTGCTCTGTGGGGTTGAGCACATGGAAGATGATGGGCACCTCTATGTCTCGCCATTGGGTGGTGTCGGGCAGCGGGCGGATGTCCACACTTACCTCGTCTGAGCGCAGTTCACCCGCTTGCAGATGGAAGCGTACGGTGCGTGGTGTCGTATCGGTGGTGGAGTAGGTGAAGTCTGGATATTCGTTGCCCTGATCGTCGTAGAGCCTGACGAGTCCTTCCGGCAGCATGCTCTGCGGTATGAGTGAGGTGTCGCGTACCACGTGGGGCTTATAGATCACGCTGTCTCCGTCCATCGTCGGCGTGTAGTCGGGCAGTTCAAGGATGTTGTATGCCTCTGCATAGAAGCGCATGGTGGCCCGGCCTGTAGGTAGAAGGGTGTGGTGGTCGGTACGTAGCTTGATGAACTTGACGTTGCCGGCATCCACCTCTGTGTCGTACACATACTCCAGATCGTCTCCCGTGCAGGAATTTAGCCCTGCCAGGAGTATTGCCATGAGTAGTATCTTGCTTGCTATCTTTTTCATTTCGTCCTACGGTCTGTTATCCGGTTTATCCTTAGTCTATGACGCTTCCCCAGCCGGGATTTTGCTCTATGTTGTTGTAGTCGAGTTCCAGTTCGGCCGGTATGGGCAGGGTGTAGCGGTAGTCATTGGGTTCAAGGGTGAATATCTCTGTCTCGGTACCCTTCTTGGAGAAGGCCTGTCGAGAGATGCTAAGTCCCAGACGTTTCATGTCGACAAATCGAGTTCCGTTCTCGTAGCACAGTTCGCAGCGTCGTTCTGTGACTATCTCGTCGAGCAGGTGTGCCTTGTCGATGGGCTTGCCATATCCCGGTATGCGAGCCTGTCGGAATGCCAGAAGCATGGCCTCTGCCTCTTCGGCCTTACCCAGGCGACATTTGGCCTCGGCGTTGGTCAGATAGAGTTCTGCCTTGCGGTAGATGACCGTTAGATCGCTGGCAGGTCCCCATTCGCTTACTGCGGGCTTACGTACAAACATGGCTGGGACACCATCCACTTCTCCTGCCACAAACCAAGCTTTCAGTCGTATGTCTGCTGGGTCGTAGAGGTTGTAGAGCTCGTCGCTGATCTGCTGGGCGTTGTTCTTTCCCCAGATGCCCGTGAAGGTATTGCCTATGCGACAGGTGCGCTTGGAGGCTATTTTGAGCCCGAAGTAGGGGCTGTCGGTGGTGTAGCTGATGGCGTCGGCTTCAAAGTAGCCTCTCAGCATGTTGGCTGTGGTCTCTGGCCTGTAGTTTTCTATGGCCTTGGCCGAGTATTCCTCTGCCTTCTCCCAGTCTCCGGGTTGTCCTGCGGCAGACTCCGCCTTATAGAGATAGAGTTCGGCACGTATGCAGTCGAGCATGTAGGGCGAGTACATGAAGTTGAAGTCCATGCGCTCTGCTTGGAGCGACTCGGCATCCTTCACCTCTTGCAGGATGATGTCGTATACTTCCTGCTGTGTGAGACGTGGTTTGGCCTCTACGTCCTCTGTGTCGAGATTGACGGGTAGTCCGAGTTCGGCGTTGTCATAGGGTGTGAAAAACTCCATCAGCTTGAGCAGTGTCCATGCCCTCAGTGTATGAGCCTCTGCCTTGATGGAGGCATAGAGCTTGGGGTCGGGTATCTGCTGCGGGGTTGGGCAGATGTGCTTGAGATCGTCTATCACGGCGTTCATCATGCCCATGGTGCCATATCCGTCTCGCCAGAGTGCCGTAGCCAGTGAGAGGCTTTTCCACTCGGCCGACTGATAGTAGTAGTTGTTCATGATGCTCTGGGTGATGTCTCCATGATCGTTGAAGTGGAGCAGGTTGAGGTTGTCCTCATAGATCGCCAATAAGGCGTTGACATCATTGTAGAGCATGAGTGACAGCGATGTGCTGCCATAGGTAGGGATGGGAAGCACGGAGTAGGTGTGGCCTGCCCAGAAGGCGAGCAGCTCGGTCTTCACGTCGGAGAGCTCAGACACGATGCGCTCATTCTTGGGTATGAGGTTGAGGAAGTCGCCACACGAAGTGAGACACAGCATCGTCGCCATGCACAGCACCGTCTTTTGTATTTTCGTTGTTAGCTTCATGATGACTCTTTGTGATAGGGATTATATGCCTGCACTTATCTGTAGCATGAACTTGCGCGAGATGGGGTAACTGAATCCTCCGAAGCTTTCTGGGTCAAGTCCTTTGTAGGGGGAGATGGTGAAGAGGTCGCGTAGGTTGCAGTTGAGGCTGAGTGAACTCATTTTCATCTTGCGGCACACGGCAGAAGGCACGGAGTAGCTGATGGTGATGGCGGAGCATTTTAGGTAACTTCCATCTTCGAGCTTGCGGTCGAAGTAGTCCGACATCAGGGAGGAAGACTGGCCGGAGGTGTTGTAGGCGGGCACGTCGGTGATGTCGCCAGGCTTGCGCCAGCGGTACATCTCGAGCACCAGCACGTTCTTCGCAGCCGAACCGATACTGCCGGAGTTGCCCGAGGCATAGTAGGCGGAGGTGATCTGATGTCCCATCATGAGCGCAAAATGGCAGCCTATCGTAAGGTGTCGCCAGCTGAATGAGGTGCCAAAACCACCGCTGAATGGAGGATAGCTCCTGCCCAGCGTGCCCTTGAATTTGAGCTTCTCTGTATCCGAAGCTTGGTCCATGTCGATCACCCACTTCCCGTCCTCCCGTTGGAATCCGATGGGTACCTCGCGGTCCGTGTTGTCCACGTAGGCTAGCGTATGGCCTGTCAGGGGGTCTATGCCAGCATATTGGTAGCCCAGCCACGACTTGGTGTCGGTGCCTTCCACGGGCTCGGTGCGCTCATAGCCCTTGGGGATGTCGGCCACGTTCTTGAAGTATGATTCAAGCACCTTGCTGTGATTGTATCCCGTGTTGAAGCTGACGCTCCAGCCGAAGTCCTTTGTACGTATGATGTTGGCTTGCAGGTGTGCCTCGACACCCTCGTTGAGCACCGACGAACTGTTGTATTTTATCGTGGTCAGTCCCACTGAGGCGGGTAGTTTCTTCTGGTCGAGCAGGTCGCGCGTGATGTTGTTGTAGTAGTTGGTGGCGAGCTGCAGGCGATTGTTGAGGAATCCCATGTCCAGACCGATGTTGCGATCCTGTTTCTTCTGCCACTTGATAGAAGGGTTCTTGGCGCGTATGTAGCTGGGTATGGTCTCGCCAAGGAAGGTAGAGGAGATGCTGTATGTGAGCACGTTGAAGGGCAAGGCGTTGCGGTCTATGCTACCCGTGTAGCCATAGGACAGACGGAGGCTTAGCATGCTCAGCCACTTCTCCGTCTTTTTCATGAAGGGTTCCCTGGTGAGGTTGTAGCGGAAGGATACGTTCCACAGGGGTGAGAAACGATTCTTCTTGCCTATCACGTTGGCTCCGTCGAGACGGGCACTGGTGGAGAAGACGTAGCGGTCACTGATACTATAGCTAGCCTGGGCGAAGAAGGAGGCCGAACGGCTCTTCGACTCCGAGCGGTTCATGAGGTTGCGTATCATCTGTTGCAGATAGGTGGCCTGCTCAGGACCTATCTCGGGCACGCCGTAGATGCCCTTGGAGTCATCGTACTCGGGGAGCAGGGAGTAGTTGCTATGGTTGGAAAACTCCGACATCTCCTGGCCTAAGAATGCCGACAGATGGTGCTTCTCCTTGATGGAGAGCTCGTATTGCAGACGATTGCTCCAGGTGAAGCCATCATTGCGTGTGTCCCGATTGGAGTTCTGTCCGTTGTTGAGATAGTCGGGTATCTCGCTGTAGAGTGAGTTCACCCATGAGGCATTGCGTGAAGTCTCGGTGCCGGGTGTGAGCACTACCTCCGTATTGGTATAGGAGTGGCTGACGCTACCCATGGAGGTGAACTGCAGTCCCTTGCATACCTTCCAGTTGAGCGACACGGAGGCATGTCCCGAGAGGCTGTTGACGTCCTTGTGGTTGAGACTCATCTCCCGGAGAATGTTGTAGTCGTTGACATAGCCGTTCTCCAGCGTGCTCAGTTTGGAGTAGTACGATCGGTCATAGCTATATGAACCGTCCTCGTTGTAAGGTCTTTCGTAAGGGTTGGCATAGGTGGCGTAGGAGAGCACGTCGGTGCCGGCATAGGTATCGTCATCCTGTCGGCTGTTGATGCTCAGGTTGACCCCTAGACGGAGGTTTTTGGCCAGGTTGAAGTCGAGACGTGAGGACAGGGAGATGTTCTGGTAGTTGTTCTCTGGCAGCAGTCCCTGGCTCTTGCGCAGTCCCACTGAGTTGTAGTAGCGTGTCTGCTCCGTACCGCCTGATACGGAGATGTTGTAGTTCTGGGACAGAGGTGATCGGAATATCACGTCATACCAGTCCGTGTTGATCTTAGACAGACGGGCTATCTCCTCTTCAGCCTCCAGTCGGCTTATCTTGCCAAGGTCGGCATTGCGAAGGAGTTCGATGACGCGTCCTCCTGCCGCCAGGGTGGGGAAGTCCTCGTAGACGGCACGTTCATAGGCTATCTTCTGCTCTGAGTCCATCAGGTCGAGTTTCGACACGGGAGCAGTCTCAAACGATAGGCTGGCACTGGCCCTCACCTGTGTCTTGCCCACATGCCCTTTCTTGCGCTCCACCACGATGACGCCATTGGCAGCCTGCGAGCCGTAGATGGCAGTGGCTGCTGCATCCTTCAGTACCGTGATGCTCTCTATCTCCTCGGGATTGATGTCGTTGAGATTGCCGTTGAAGATCACTCCGTCCACCACCCAGGTGGGATCCATGCTGCCATAGAGTGAGTTGAGACCACGTATGCGTATCTCGGGTGTTGCACCAGGGCGACCCGAGGTGAGACGTGTGCTTACACCGGCCAACTGGCCTCTTAGGATGTCGCCCACCGATGTGTAGCCTTTGTCGGTGATGTCCTTGGCAGTGATGGTCTCCACGGCACCCGTCATGCGTGGCTTGCTGATGGCCTGATAGCCGTTGACCACCAGTTCGTTCATGTCGTTCAGGCGGTCGTGCATCACGATGCGGTAGTCCGATTTGCCAGCCTTCAGGGCTACTCCCTTGACCAGCTTGCCCACGTAGTAGATGTGCAGCGAGTCGCACGATACCGGTGCCTTGAGACTGAAGCGGCCCTCACCATCTGCCACCACTCCCTGGCTTCCTGCCTTCACCGAGGCTCCTGCCATCGGTTCGCCAGTGTCGTCGATGATGTAGCCCGTGATGGTGCGTGTCGCACCGGCTTTGCTGGCAGACTGACCCGACGTCGAGTCCTGTGCCTTGAGTCCGCCAGGGCATAGCAGCAACATCGTGGTAGTCAGTATGATGGAAAGAAATCTTCTCATGCGCGATTATATAATATGTGTATTGTATGCAAAGATAGTGATTTTTTTGTTCTTTCGCAAGCAAATATTATGATTATTCCATTTCGCAAGTACAAGTTTAACATTTGGGAATGATGATACCCAATTAGGTACGTAGGAAAGATAAGGAACAGAACTGGTATCGCTTATGCAAACAGGTATTTCCTGGCCAGAGTTTTTAAAGATATGGCACGAAAAAGGGCGAAGCATTGATGCTCCGCCCTAAGTCCTTATCTTGACGTTGTCTGAAGACTTGTCTTACTTCGTGCGCTGACCAGCGGTGGTGTAGGTCTTGCCGTTCTTCACGATGACTACCTTGCCACCCTTCATGTACTTGCCGTCGGCAGCACCCTGCTT
>JAZLII010000217.1:0-10206 GCA_045617275.1 Bacteroidaceae bacterium | reverse complement strand
CGAAGATATTGCCATCGATATGCAGCGTCTTGCTCGCACGGGTACGATGCTCTGCCATCCAGATGGGATTGAAGAACACTCCACCGGTATTATGCAGATAGTCGGCACGACCCAACTTGTTGATAGTGCCATCGGGATTGGCCGTGTAGTAGTACGCTGCATCATCTGGACGGGCCAGACGAGTGAAGACGGTGGGGTTGGTGACATAGATACCACCCGAAGCACCCTGTTCGGGATTGGTTTGACTGTCGTTGTAAGAGAGATTGACATCCAGACCCACCTTGACCATGTCTCCCAGACGCACATCCTCGTTGAAACGGAGTGACTCTCGACCCGCCTTGGAAAGGGGTTCGATACCCTCGCGGTTCATATGGTTGAGCGAGAGATAGTAGTTGGTGTTGGATGAACCACCTGTCAAGGATGCATTGAGCTGGAATGTAGGAGCATTGTGACGATAGATTTCATCCAGCCAATTGGTATTGATGCCGTTTTTCAAGACAATATCGCGGTGCTCCACCCAACTGGCATTCTGGCTCAAGGATGGATCCATCTTCTCACGGAATGCCAGATACTCCTGGGCATTCATCATCTTGGCACCGGAATTGATGACATTGGCCATACCATACTGGGCCGACACTTTCACGGTGGGGCGCATCTCTACCCTACCCTTCTTGGAGGTAAGTACGATGACACCGTTGGCCGCACGCGAGCCATAAATAGCTGTGCTGGCAGCATCTTTCAACACGGAGATGTTGGCAATATCGGAAGGATTCAATGCATTGAAAACATCCATGCTGATCGGAGCTCCGTCGAGGATGAAGAGAGGCTCGTTGCCTGCCGTGAGAGAGTTGATACCACGCAAGCGGATGTTGGCAGAAGCTGTAGGCTCGCCGGAGGAACTGAGGACGGAAAGACCCGACACCTGGCCTTGCAGCGCATCGGTAAAGTTTGCAGTCGGGGTATTCTCTATCTTAGCTCCAGCCACGGTGGCCACCGAACCGGTGACACTTCCCAACTTGCGAGCAGAACCATAGCCTACCACTACCACTTCCTCTATCAACTTGGTGTCTTCTTGCATGACGATTTTCATCGTCTTGCCCGTCACGATAGTCTGTTCCATGGGTTGCATACCGATGAAACTGATGGTCAGCACCTTGGCACTCTGTGGAACATTGAGGGTGAAGGTACCGTCATTGCCGGTCGTGACACCTATGGTAGCATCGCCCTTCACACGGACTGTAGCTCCAGGCAAAGGTTCACCAAACTCGTCCACTACCGTTCCCGTCACCTTCTTCGTATTCTGTGCAAACGCAACAAAAGAAGTAAGGAGCACCAAGAGGAGTACAAAATATCTACGCAACATCATTTGAGATTTTCTTATGAGCAATGAGCCATCATAGGACAGCCCGAATATTTCAGTTTACTTCAGCACCTTGACATACTTGCCATTCTTCTTCACGAGGTAGAGACCTTTCATCTGGCTCGTACCATCGAGGCGCTGTCCAGAGAGGCTATAAGTACCATTGAGAGATGCCTTGCTGCCTGCCTGTACACCGCCGATAGCAGTGACAGCTTCGCCTTGAAGTACGGTGATCACTTCTTCGCAGGCAGTACCAGATATCTTGACCTCGGCCACTCCTTCTTTTGCATCGGCAGGCAGAGCGTCAACCGTAATCTTGATGCTGAAAGTCTGGTTGAGCTCGTCAACGACTGGCTCTGCCTTGACCCATTGTGCGTCAGTGGTGATGGTAAGGTCTGCAGGATTCCAGTATGAGTCAATCTCAAACGACTTGGTCTCACCCTTATCGCTTGCCACGAAGACATTGCCATCCAAACTATGCAGATAGGGGAACACGGCATTCATACCGATGCAGTGCGACACGCACATATTGCTTGAGCCCTCAAGTCCTGCAAGTAGGTTGGAGACATCAACGATAGCGAAACCTCCGGTAGAAGTATTCAGTTTGACGAAGGCATAGCTCTTGTCGCTATCATGGTTGAGGGCCTGACTCAGCGGTGCGATATCTATGACATTGTTCTGAGAGAATCCATCAATCAAGACAAAGATGGCATCGTCAACGACAATGTTTTCCTTGAAATTGAATACCAAGAACCAGCCACCGGCAATCTGGATACCATCCTCCACAGTGGCTTGTGCTATCACTTCGTCGGTTACCTGATTACCATTCTCTACCTTGTAGATGGTACAAGCCAAGGTGGCTCCTACATGGAAAAACTCTCCCAAGGGAAGCATCACGGTATTGAAGACGTAGGGGGCAGCGGGGGCTTCATAGAAGTTACCGATACCATCGACTGCATTGTAGCGATAGTTGGAGAGGCTACCATAGAACGAACCGCTACCCGAACCGAAAGCATAAGCTTTCTGGGTACCTACGGTGCTGATCTCGCCAGTCCAATATTGCTTGGTGGGATCATAATTGCCCACGTAAAAGTTCTCCACAAGGCCTTCCTGAGCATAGACAGCATTGCCACCTACCTTAAACATACCACTGCCACACTGGTCACTGCGCTTATCACCAGTAGAAGTAAGTACAGGAAGGTCGAGCAAGTTGCTGCTTGGCTGGCCGGGCATCAGCAAATCGCAGTCGGTAGACGATGATTCTTTGCCATCTGCATCCACGTAATTCCAGACATAGCTCTTGGCATCTGCATTGCTGTAGTTTTTCCAGAGTGTGGGGACATAAGCAGGTACCAAGCCCATCTTGATGGAGCTGAACAGCATTGCATTCTCACTGAATCCCCAACTGAAAGCCCCTTCTGGGAGGTCATACTTAGCCACGGGAAGCAATTCGCTCACACGGATGGCATCTACCAAGATGCTGCCTCCCTTCGAGCCCGTATAGCGCAAGGCTATGCGAACATTCTTGCCAGCAAACTCTGACAAGGGAATCTGCACATGACGCCATTCCATATAGAGCAAGCGAGCCACAGCCTCGTTGTCGTTCATATCCGTAGCATCGATCTGCTTGTCAACTTCCGTTGTCAGGTCATAGACCTTGGTATAGCTTTCTGCATCAAAACTTACACTACGGGTATTGGTGGTGACGAGCACCTCAACATTGTAAGACGTACGGTTGCGGTCAAACACTGTGTCGTTTCCCTCGATGAAGTAGTGGCTTTGCCAAGGACTGTAGCAGATGTCGAAAGAAAGATAGTGCTCTGCGTCAATGCCATTGACGGCGGGAGACACCAGCCATTCATCCTGCTTGGGAGCGGGAGCTACCACGGTAGTACCATCGGCCGCATAAGCCTCACCACCATACATGCAGACGAGCATCTGGCTGCCATCCTGTGCATAAGGTACATAGTAGCCATCTCCCTCATAGCAAGTCCAAGTGGGGCAAGAGCTATTGGTCAGGTAAGGCGTGAGGTCTGAGATATTGGACTGGGTACTCCACTTGTTTACCGTGGGGAGCCAAGGCATAGTCTCTTTATCCCATCCTTCAAAACTTTCCCAGAACAGCGTGTCACTGGCTACATAATTGGCACGGGTAGCAGGGGCATTCTTTGCCTGAGACTTACGAACAGCCTTGGCGGGAAGAGAGGACCTGAGCAATTGCTGAGCCTGAGCCTTGGTAGGCACTCCCTTTGCGCTTACACGTGCTCCTACCTGCTGCAACAACTGGTCGGGCAGGTTTTTGAAGTTATTGAGTCCCAAAGGACGATTGTACTGGTTGACTCCCAGAGAAACGGCTCCACGAGGGCTGGTTTCCTGAGTAGTCTGAGCCATGGCTGCAAGCGACAGTACGCTCACAGAGAGACTCATCAAAATCTTACGTATAGTCATGTTTTTCAGTATATTTCTTGTCTTACTTCAGCACCACCTTCTTGCCTCTCAGCAGGTAGACGCCCTTGGTGGTCTTGCGGGTTTGCTTTCCATCCAGGTTGTATAGATGTCCCTTGACAGGAGTGCCCGTTAGCTGCAGGATAGCGTCAGTATCCTCGGGAGCAGATGCGTCTTTTGCCTTAAACTCAATGAACAGGAAATGGGGCATGCCATCTGCCGACTTTGCCTCATGCAAAGACACACGAACAGTGCTGCCTGCCACGACACCTGTCATCTCGGGCATCTTGAAAGTGACCACGAAACCCTCCATGGGGTCGGGCACTGCAGTATACTCCTCTACCAATATCGAGCGGGGTTCAAGCACCTGGACCTCATTCTCGTCGTAGGTCTTTGCCTCAACGAAATAATTCACCATGATGCCATCGAACTTAATATCGCCATTGCTAACCCAGAGCGAGATGTCCTCTCCAGGACATACCTCGTCTCCGTCTTGCTTGTTGTCACCATCGATATAGACCTCGTCTACAATCTCACGATAGCCCATCACAAAACTATAGCTACCCACACTTCCCTGGGCCTTGCAGAGGAAAGCATTGCCATTGATATCTATCACGTTGGAGAGAGTGATGGTGACATGCTCCTTGTCGAAAGTACCGAGCATCTCGTTGCCCTCTTCTCCTTCTTCGCCCTCCTCTTCGATGATGGCGGGGAAAAGAACGGCCAACGTACGCAGTGTGCCACGTGCATCCACCAGCAATTTGTTGCCCGAAACGGTATAGGGCAGATTGCTTCTATGGTACTTACCTTGTGCATCCAGATCCAAATTGCCCATGGTCATCATCACGCCACCAACCTTGCCGATCTCGCCCTCAAACTCAAACTCGAAAAGTCCGTCCTCGCTATCGGGCGAATAGTACGAGAGGAACTTATAAGTATTGGCCTGCAGATAGGTAAGCGACTCCTCCCCAACCTTGGCACTCACAAACTCGTACTGGGGATAGGGAGCAATGTATTCCAGCACCAACTCACCGTCGCCATTGTACAAGTTGTTCTTGTCTGCCATGTCACGTAGTCCGGATATCTTCACCTGGAACTTCTCTCCGACCTGGAGCTTGCCTTCCTTCAAAGCCCCATTCAAGGCATTGGTCAGGTTGAAGCCAACTCCTGTACCCACATGCACGTCGTCCACGTCGGTAACATAGTCACCTGCCACAAACTTGACACTACTGAGCGACACGCCCTTGCTGAAATTGACAGAAACCATTCCCGTGGTGTTCCAATCAAAAGTCTTGCCGACACGGGGTGAGACGTTCAGCACCTCAACAGGCACAACACCCTCACCGTAAAGTGTGATTCGTATCTTTGTAGCATTGAGAGGGAATGACAGATAGAGGCTAATGTCTTTTCCAGCCTTGACATCATTCAGTTCGTATACAAAAGCAAAATCGGAAGCTGGTACATAGCTATGCTCATACTGCTTATCATCGTACTTTATCGTCCACACCTCTCTGGCCTCAATGAGCACTCGGCCATCACGACTGGGGGTGAAGGTGGCATTAGCGTCCTGAAAAGCATCTATAGAGTTGACACCTTCCGTGAATTTGTAATCCTTAGCAGAAGCTGCCACAGAAAGCACCATTGTAAGTAAAGTGAGTAGTTTGCGTAGCATTTTGATATCGAAGTTTTGATTTGAATCAGAAAAACATGCCCTATAAAAGCGCACAAAGTTAGTAAAAGAATGGCAGAATTGCAAATTCGTATACATTATTTAATACAAACTTGCAGAAAAACGACCCCATTGCTTTCAATCTGAACTGCTGAGTACGAAAAAACAAGAGCGGCAGCCACCCTAAAGGCAACTGCCGCTCCACTTTCAAAAATGCGTGATTCCTATTTACTTCTTAAGCACTTTGACACCATTGATGATGTATACCTGGCCCTTCTTCATCTGACTTGCCTTGATGCGTACACCGCTCAAGGAATAGACAGACTTGCCGGCATATGCCATCTCAATGGCCTTGATGGCATCCTCCTCAGGATCCGAAGTTCCTATGCTCAGGTTGAAATCAAAGGCATGATCGGCATTCCAACCCTTGGCCAACACACCACTTGCGTCCCAGGCCTGTACCATCAAGTTGACAGAACCTTCATAAGACAGGATGTCCTCGGGAAGAAGGATGGTCCATACAGTACCGTCCTCGCTCTTTTTCTTGGCTGAGCAAGAGACAGAACCGTCCATACCCATAGCCAACCAGCAAGACACATTGCTTGCAGGAGCAGAGAATGTCACGTCAAACGAAGTCTTGTCGATCTTATAACCATTGAAAAGAATGGGCTCTTCTTCCAGATCTACCTTTGCAATGTCAATGTCGCTATATACCACAGCCTCTATACCTGTTCCCACAAACTCGTAGGTAGCCACAGCCACAGGTTCTACACCATAGTAAGGTACATCAAAGGCCTTTACGGTCAGGGTGTAGTGATAGCCCTTGTTGAGGTCATAGCTACCTCCCTCCCAGGCATAGCAAGTAAGCTTGCCACCATTGGTCAGCAGGTTGGCAAACGAGATATACTGATCGGCATCTTCCTTGCAACGTATCTCTGCCTCGATGTGGTCAAAGGCCTCTGCACCCTTGAGCAGGGCCGTACCGATAGCCTCGCCGTTCTGATTGCCAATCTTTGACCAGTCGGTCTTGGTGATGGCCAATATCACCTCGGGGCCAACTGCAGGCGCCTCAGCGGTGGCAGTCACAGTGAACTCGCAAGCACCACTATAGAAATTGCTCAGGTCGTGACCGAGCATCAGGGCATAGGCAGGCACCTTAATGGTGTAGACACCCTTGTACAATGTCTCGGGTAGTGTCCATACCAACGCATTGCCGGCATCTTCACCCAACACCTCAAACTGCGACTCCTCGATAGTCATATCCAGAGCCACACCGTCTTTCTCAATGACAATGTCTTTCCAAGTAGCAGTTGCCTGGTCCTGATTCAGACCAATACCGTCAAATGTGAAGGTCAGCTTTTCGATGCTCTCCATGGTCTTGCCATTTTCTGCCAAAGTAGGAGTAGGCAGGCCGATGGTGCTTGCCCAACCATACTGCACATAGCAGTTCTCGGGGGTACCCACACCGTCTTGAGGATCGGTCACACGGTTGCCTTCTGCATCTACTGCTACAAAGGTAAGTGAAAGAGCACCATCAGAGATCATGCCTTCAGGAACCTTTACAGTCCAAGTGATACCATCCACAGAAGAGATGGCAGACGAAGGAATATCGCGAGAATCCATCTGGCCAAGTATAGCCTTAGCAGTCAGCGACTTAATTACATCACTAAATACCAATGTGATGGTAGGAGCAGCCTCCGTGATAATCTCGTTGGTAGAAGGTGTTACAGAAACTATCTTTACAGAAGAATAGGTTGCCACATTCGCCGTACCATTGACAAGGAAGTTGTATTCGTAGAGTACCAAGCTGGTAAATGATGACATACCATTGAGTGCCTTCACGTGGATGCTGTAGGAATGGCCATTAGCAAGTTCGTAGCTCTTCGGCATCTCAGCACGCCAGAGACCATCCTCGCCCTTGGTCAGATCGCCCTGGCTCTTAAGGATCTCGTTGGTAGTATTGTCTACGATCTCATAGGTTACCTTCTTGATAGCCTCGTCTGTGTTGTTGACAGCTATCACGGCACCCGCGGGATAAACGCCCAGTTCGATGGCTTCTGTCTCGCTCAGGACATAAGTCTCAGTTCCGATAGTGAGTGTGGCCAGCTCAGGAATATCGACTTCACCGCCCTCAGGATTGCAAGAGATGGTAAATGAGAACGAATGGTCTGAGTTCTCACCCTTAATCTGAAGACCGCTCTCCTTGTCATAAGCTGTGACATTCAAGTCGGCAGAACCCTCTGCTGAGAGGAATGAGGTCATATCCGCCATCCAAACCTTACCCTCAGCATCCTTCTGGGTCATGGTTACATTGGTAGAGCCTTCCATACCCTGAGCCACCCAGGCCTTGGCATCCTTAACGGGAGCATCGAAGGTCACCTCTACCTGACCGTCCTTGGGCATAACGTAACCGTATACGCCCTCCTTCAGATTGGTAACACTTGCAGCAATGTCTACAGTTGCCACAGCAGCATCGCCCTCACCGACAAACTCATAGGTCTTGGTGGCAATGGGCAGAGCACCGTACTGAGGAGTATCATATGCCTTCACGGTGATGGTGTAGTGATAGCCCTTCCAGAGATTCTGTGGATCGTAGGTGACGATTTTACCGTCCTTACCCTCTATCTGTACGAAGGTCACATAGACACCGGCATCCTCCTCGCAGGTAGCCTCCACCGTGTAGTGATCTATTACGCTTGAGCTGCTCGACACGGTACCGATGGTCTCACCATTGGCACTACCGATGTGTGCCCAAGAGGTCTTAGTGATGTTGATGTCAAAGTCAATGTCAGTTTCGTCTACGTCTTCCACATTCAGTTCCGCACCATTGTAGAGCACGATGATAGAGTGGATGTTGATACCATCATTTGCAGTAAGAGTCACGGTCTCACCAGCTTTTACCAAGCCGGTCCATGCACCGTTGATATAGTTGCCTGGGGTTGCAGAAGCAAACTCCTTGAACTGGCCGTCTATGACGATGCCAGTGATATTGTCCTTAGCGGTGAAGACAAGCTGGGTGCCGTTCTTCCAGTCCAACTCACCCTCCTCATACATATTGTACGACACGTCGATGACGGTACCCATGAACTCACGGCCAACGCTTGTGAGCTTCACACCATCGGTCTCTATGTTCAGCGGGATGGCAACTGGGGTATTCTGGGCAAAGATCTGCTCCTGCCACTTGCTACCTGTCACATCACCGGGGTTCTCTCCGGGAGTCTCATCACCGCTGCCACCTTCACCGATAGTCCAGGTGTAGGTCATCTCTGCACAGGGGAGGCCCTGATCACTGGTGAGTGTACCAGCGGGGATCACCAGGGTATAGGTACCATTAGCGGTGAGCGTCTGGTCGATTACGGTAGCGTTACATGCACCCATAAAATTGTCTGCAAGCATCACCTGGGCCGTTGCACCATTGGGACACTGCATGGTAACATAAGGATACTCATTGGTCCAATTCACACCGGCGGGATAAGCAAATGTGATTAACGAAAGGCTCTCCACAGTGCCCTGAGCGGGAGTACAAGAAGCAAAGACCCATCCGTCGCCGGTGTTACCACCTTCGCCATCAGCAGGAGTTACAGCAGCACCGGCCACCCACTCATAAGTCTGCTCAGCACTCTCCTCGAGCGTAGTCTCTGCTCCGGTGAAATCATCCACCGAATAGATGTACCATGCTCCGGCTGGGAATACCACCTGATAGGTCTTACCCTCCTGGATGGCATAGTCGAAATGAGCACCGTAGAACATGGAGGGACTGAATTGGAAGCCGAAGGCAGCAGTGGCTACCTGTACGCCATCTTCATACAGCACGGCGTCTACCTCCTTTGTTCCCTTACTATTCATGCCTTCCTGAGAGTCAGGATAGGTATACTTCACACTGACACCGGTACCCTCGAGCAGTTCCATGGAAGGCTCACCCAGTGCTGATTCCACTGTTGAAGTCACCACGAAGTTAGCCTCGCAAGCAGGGATGGCGGTCAATTTGCCAAAAGCAGATGTCTTGTTGCCCTTTACAGCACCGGCAGGTACTTTCGCCGTATAGGTTCCAGGCTCAAGGGTAGTAGAGAGTGAGTAGATCACCTCATGATATTGATCACCGAAGGCAGCATCTACGAGTTCAGCCACTTTCTGAACCTCGTTCCATACCTCAACGGTACCATTACCAGGCTCTACTGCACCATTTGCATAGTCCTCAAAGCAAAGTACCACCTGGCCATGCACATAAGTCGCCGTTACATTCACATTCTCTTCCTCGGAGAGCGATTTTGTGGACATAACGTTGCTGTTTTGGCTGATGGATGCAGACACATAGCTTGACAATACATTTGCTATGACAATATTGCCAACCATCGCTAACAACAGCAATAATGAAAAACGTAATAGTTTGTTCATCTTGGTTAAATGTTATGTATTAAATGATTAAATTGAAAGTAATCCTGAATAAAAACGTGCGAAATTAATACAAATAAACGACAAAAGCAAACATGGCAAACATTTTCAAGACATATTTGTAAAAGAACGAAAAAAAAGCCTGAGCACAAAGGCTCAGGCTTATCTTATATTGGTTTCGCAGTCGCTCAACGTTGAGCGATGAACGTTGAACGTCGAGCGATTAGCGATTTTACTTCACGCGCTGACCAGCGGTGGTGTAGGTCTTGCCGTTCTTCACGATGACTACCTTGCCACCCTTCATGTACTTGCCGTCGGCAGCACCCTGCTTGATGGCGTC
>JAZLII010000216.1:0-19197 GCA_045617275.1 Bacteroidaceae bacterium | reverse complement strand
AGTCGATTCCCGGGCATGGGCCGAACGCTGCGCGAGTTTGACTTCTTCCGCCACTATGGCGGCAATGTGAAGCGCATCACACGCAGCGGTGAGCAACTCACCGGAGATTGGATGAACGTGCCTCTGCAAAACCACGACACGCTGCTCATCGAAACCGACGATAAGTTCGTGGAGACCTGGGGAGACAGCGCCGTATTCCTCATCTCGGACTACAATCAGGACACCGCTCCGATGAGCGAGAAGAAGCGTTGGTTCGCCTTCTTCCTTCTCTTTTTCATGGTCATAGGTGCTACGATCGGTGAACTACCCTTCGTGAAGGAAGCGGTGCCCAACTTCAAGTTCGACATGTTCTTCTTCGTCTGCATCACCACCGTCATCATGGGATGGACGAAGATGTTCAACCCGAAGAAATACAGCAAGTACGTGTCGTGGGACGTGCTCGTGACCATAGCCTGTGCCTTTGCCATAAGCAAGGGCATGCAGGAGTCGGGCTTTGCCGACTATATCGCTGACGGCATCATCAAGGCTGCCAAGACGATAGGCAAGGCCAACGGAGGTGTCTATGCTATGATGGCCATCTTGTTTTTGATCACAAATTTGTTTACAGAACTCATCACCAACAATGCCGCAGCGGCCCTCTCTTTCCCCTTAGCCCAGTCTATGGCCAACGAACTGGGATGCGACCCTATGCCTTTCTTCGTCTGCATCTGTATGGCTGCTTCAGCTGCTTTCTCTACTCCCATTGGTTATCAGACCAATCTGCTCGTACAAGGTATAGGTGGGTATAAGTTTACAGACTACGTGAAAGTGGGCCTCCCGCTCAACATCATCGTCTTCCTCCTGAGCATCTTCCTCATACCTCAATTCTGGAATTTCTGATCATTCGTTGAAATAAGGGAGTTTTCGCTATTTTTATTTTATAATGTGGGAAATTATTGCTAACTTTGTATCCCAATAGCATAATATCCGAATAGAATGGCAGAAAACATATATCCCATCTATGACAAGATGATGACCCGCGAGGACAAGGAGCAGCTCCTTGGACAGAAGGGTGTGATGATATGGTTCACCGGCCTCAGCGGAAGCGGCAAGAGTACCGTGGCGCTGGGCGTGGAGAGGGAGCTTCACCAGAGAGGCATCCTGTGTCGCATACTCGACGGTGACAACATACGTGCCGGCATCAACAACAACTTAGGCTTCAGCGAGGAGGACCGCAGGGAGAACATACGCCGCATCGCCGAGATAGGCAAGCTCTTCGTACATACGGGCATCGTCACCCTGGCTTGCTTCGTAAGCCCCACCAACGAGATACGCCAGATGGCCAAGGAGATCATCGGAGAGGATGACTTCAAAGAGGTATTCGTGAGCACACCCATCGAGGAGTGTGAGCGTCGCGACGTCAAAGGACTCTATGCCCGTGCTCGTCGAGGTGAGGTGAAGGACTTCACGGGTATCAGCGCCCCCTTCGAGGCTCCAGAGAATCCAGCATTGAGCATAGATACAAGCAAGCTCACACTGGAGGAAAGCGTCAACAAGGTGTTGGAACTGATATGCGGGTAATTTAACATCAAACAAGAAAATATACACAACAGAATATATGGAATACAACCTGAGTCATCTACAGGAACTGGAGGCAGAGAGCATACACATCATACGTGAGGTAGCTGCCGAATTTGAAAATCCTGTAATGCTGTATAGCATCGGAAAAGACAGTAGCGTGATGGTGCGCCTTGCAGAGAAGGCTTTTGCTCCCGGCAAGGTTCCCTTCCCCCTGATGCATATCGACAGCAAGTGGAAATTTAAGGAGATGATCGAATTCCGTGACAGCTATGCCAAGGAGCACGGATGGAACCTCATCGTGGAGAGCAACATGGAAGCTTTCAACGCTGGCGTGGGTCCCTTCACCCACGGAAGCAAGGTACATACCGACCTCATGAAGACCAAGGCCCTGCTGGATGCGCTGGGCAAGCACAAGTTTGACGCTGCCTTCGGCGGTGCACGTCGCGATGAGGAAAAGAGTCGTGCCAAGGAGCGCATCTTCTCCTTCCGCGATCAGTTCAACCAGTGGGATCCCAAGAACCAGCGCCCTGAGCTTTGGGACATCTACAACAGTCGCGTACACAAGGGTGAGAGCATCCGTGTGTTCCCCCTGAGCAACTGGACCGAGCTCGACATCTGGCAGTACATCCGCCTGGAAAACATCCCCATCGTGCCTCTCTACTATGCCAAGGAGCGTCCCTGCGTAGAGATAGACGGCAACATCATCATGGCCGACGACGATCGTCTGCCTGAGAATCTGCGTCCCCTCATCAAGCCTCGCATGGTACGCTTCCGTACGCTCGGATGCTGGCCTCTGACCGGTGCCGTAGAGAGCAATGCCACCACCATCGAGGAGATCGTGGAGGAGATGATGACCACCACCAAGAGTGAGCGCACCACGCGTGTCATCGACTTCGACCAGGAGGCAAGCATGGAGCAAAAGAAGCGTGAAGGATACTTCTAAGGGAACTAAGAATTAGAAAAGAAGAATTAAGAATTGCTCTAAGGAAGATATAATGAAAGATATTGATATAAAAGCATACTTGGACCAAGACGAGCAGAAGGACTTGCTTCGTCTGCTCACAGCGGGAAGTGTGGACGACGGTAAGTCTACGCTCATCGGATGTCTTCTCTACCACAGCAAGAAGCTCTATGAGGACCAACTTCAGGCTTTGGAGCGTGACTCAAAGCGTGTGGGCAATGCCGGTGAGCACATCGACTATGCCTTGCTTCTCGACGGTCTGAAGGCGGAGCGCGAAGAGGGTATCACCATCGATGTAGCCTATCGCTACTTCAGCACCAATCAGCGTAAGTTCATCATCGCCGACACACCGGGACATGAGCAGTACACGCGCAACATGATCACAGGCGGCTCCACTGCCAACCTGGCCATCATCCTGGTGGACTGCCGTACGGGTGTCATCACACAGACCCGCCGACACACCTTCCTCGTAAGCCTGCTCGGCATCAAGCACATCGTATTGGCTGTCAACAAGATGGACCTCATCGATTTCGACAAGGCTACCTTCGACCGCATCACCACCGAATACCTCGAACTGGCTCACCAGCTGGGCATCGAGGACGTCACCTGCTTCCCACTCTCAGCGCTGGATGGCGACAACGTGGTGGAGAAGAGCGAGCGTACACCTTGGTACGAGGGTCCCGCCCTGCTGGACTACCTGGAGACGGTGCCCATCCATCGCGATCGCAACATGGATGACTTCCGCTATCCCGTGCAGTACGTACTGCGTCCCAACCTCGACTTCCGCGGATTCTGCGGAAAGATAGCCAGCGGCGTGATCCGTAAGGGCGACGAGGTGATGGCTCTGCCCAGCATGAAGAAGAGCCATGTGAAGAGCATCGTGACCTACGAGGGCGAACTGGAAGAGGCCTTCTGCCCTCAGTGTGTGACCATCACCTTGGAGGACGAGATCGACATCAGCCGTGGAGAGATGATAGTCCGTCCCGACAACGTGCCTTGCATCGGTCGTCACTTCGAGACCATGCTGGTATGGATGGACGAGCAGCCCATGGATCGCAGCAAGCAGTTCTTCCTGAAGCACAACACCAACACCACACGAGCCACCATCGACAACGTGCTCTACCAGGTGGATGTTAACACGATGGAGAAGCATGACACGGAGGCTTTCAAGCTCAACGAGATAGGCAAGGTGCAGATCACCACAGCCAAGACGCTCTACTTCGATCCCTACAAGGACAACAAGGCCACCGGTGCATTCATCCTCATCGACCCTATCACCAACAACACCTCGGCCGTAGGTATGATCATCTCCCAACTCGAGGAGAAGGACATCAACCAGCTCGACCTGCCCACACTCGACCTCAAAAAGCTCGATATCGCACCTGAGCACTATGAGGCCATAGAGAAGGCTGTCAAGGAGTTGTCAAGACAGGGATTGGAAATCAAAATAGTAAAGTAAGGAGTCATGGGACTTATAGAATTTAGCAAACTGCCAGTCAATACGCTCGTAGGTGCAGACTGGAAGACCTTCAAGACCCTCACGAAAGGCAGAAGGGTAGCGAAAAACAAGCGAACCAAATACATACTGACCACGTGTATATGCCGTCTGCTCAGCACCATGAAGCCCCTTCAGGACCGCAAGTACAAGAAACTGCTGGAGCCGACTCCGCTGGAGCACGACCCCGTCTTTATCCTCGGACACTGGCGTAGCGGTACTACCTTCGTACACAACATCTTTGCACAGGATCCTCGTTTCGGCTATACCACGACCTATCAGACAGTATTTCCACACTACATCATGGCCATGCAGAGCATCTTCAAGCCCATCATGGGCTGGCTCATGCCCGACAAGCGACCTACGGACAACATGGAGCTGGCTCCCGACCTGCCACAGGAGGAGGAGTTCGCCTTCCAGAATATGTGTCCCAACACTTACTACAACTTCTGGATCTTCCCAGAAGACATGAAGGAGTATTGCGACCGTTTCCTGACCAACAAGAAGGCCACCGAAGAGGAGATAGGTGAATTTAAGAAGCAGTTCATGAAACTGGTGAAGCTGTCACTCTGGAACACACGTCGCGGCGTGAAGGATGCGCAGTACCTGAGCAAGAACCCTCCCCATACGGGCCGTGTGAAGACCCTGGTGGAGATGTTCCCCAATGCCAAGTTCATCTACCTCATGCGCAATCCCTACACCGTCTTCGAGAGCAGCCGATCGTTCATCACCAACACCGTGGCTCCCCTCGAGCTCCACAGCATACCCCTGGAGGAGATGGAGCAGAATATCCTGCGCAACTACGTAGAACTATACGACGCCTACCAGGAACAGAAGAAGTACATCCCCGAGGGCAACCTGTTCGAGATCAAGTTTGAGGACATCGAGAAAGATGCCTACGGCATCACCGAGCGCATCTACAAAGAACTCAACATCCCCGGATGGGAGCAGGCAAAGCCCGGCATACAGGCCTATCTGGAAAAGAAGAAGGGATACAAGAAGAACAAGTACGAATACAATCCCCGCACCGTTCAGCTGGTCAATGAACACTGGACGCCCATCTTGAAAGAGTGGGGATACGATGTAATTGAAAATTAAAAATTGAGTACCTTTGGAAATAGTGTAAATTCTATCTTTCACACGAAATCCACAAGAACCGAAAATTGAAAATTAAAGGCCGCGAGTTTCGCGGCCTTTATTGCAACTATTAACTTTTTACTTCCTGCGTTAGTTTCATCTTCAGCATACGTCCACTGTGGGCAGGGACAAGCAGTTCGGTGGGAGTCTTACTCGTGAAGCTGATATTGAAGGGTGCACGGGTAAGAAGACCTTCTGCCTTGATGAAATCTACCTCCTGCAATTGATAGTACTCGAAGACGTGCTGGGGGATATTGACAGATATCTTCTGATCCTCATTGGAGAAGTTCGTCACGATGAGTATCACCTCGTCATCCTTGCGGCGGAGGAATGCATAGTGGTGTGAGGGATTGAAGTGCTCGCTGCGGGGATTGGCATACATGAGATCGTAGAACTCACCTTCACGAATAGCCTTTTCTGTGTTGCAAAGCGTGAGTACGCGACTGTAGAACTCCTGCAGGGAAACCTCATCGGGAGTAAGCTTACGACCATCGAACTTGCCCTCGTTTCTCCAGCGACGTATGGTGTCTACCATCCAGTAGTCGAAGATGGTGGTACGGCCGTCCTTGCCGCTAAAACCTTCTGCATCCATGCCTCGCTCACCCAGTTCCTGACCGAAGTAGAGCATCACGGGGTTGGTACCCATACATGCACTCACGATGAAGGCGGGCTTGCCCTTCTGCGCATCACCGGCGAAGAAGTCACTGGCGAGACGCTGCTCATCGTGATTCTCCAGGAAGTTGAGCATATGGTCGCGTATGTCGTCTATGTTCTGCCAGCTCTCCGTGATGGTGTTGGTACCAGCATACTCGCAGATCACATTGCGCAGGGTGTCATAGAGACCTACCTTGTCATAGAGATAGTCGAAGTGGCCCTGGTGGATGTAGTTGCGATACTCGGCAGGATTGTACACCTCTGCGATGAAGATGATGTCGGGATACTGCTCCTTCACCTTAGAGATGGCCCATCCCCAGAACTCTACGGGCACCATCTCGGCCATGTCACAGCGGAATCCATCGACGCCCTTACCAGCCCAGTAGAGCAGGATGTCGAGCATTTTGTGCCAAGTACTGGGTACGGGGTCGAAGTGACAGACACGTCCTCCACAGTAGTCCACGCCATAGTTGAGCTTCACGGTCTCATACCAGTCATTCTGGTGTGCCCAGCTGGAGAAGTTGTCGTTGCCCGTAGCCTTGGCAGGGTACTCATGGTAGCCCTGCATGTCGAAGTCGGCATGAAGCTCGTCTCCGGGGATATAGTAGAAATTGTTTTGAGGGTCAAAGGCATGGTCACGATTGTCGTTGGCACCAAGGTCTTCCACACCGGCAGGTGCACAGTCGCTATGGTAGCTACGAGCCACGTGGTTGGGCACGAAGTCTATGATGAACTTCAGTCCGGCCTTGTGGGTACGTTTTACCAACGACTCAAACTCCTTCATACGTGCGATGACACTGCTTGAAAGATCAGGGTCTACGTCATAGTAGTCCTTGATGGCATAGGCCGAGCCGGCCTTTCCCTTCACCACACCGGGATGGTCGAGAGGTATACCGAAAGTAGTGTAGTCCGACTGAGTGGCATGCTCTATAAGACCCGTATACCAGATGTGCGTGGTACCAAGCGACTTGATCTGCTGAAGCGCACGAGCGGTGAAGTCATTCATCAGACCACAACCATTGGTGGCCTTGTCACCATTAGGTTCGCAAGTACGGCAGTCATTGCCAAACAGGCGAGTAAATACTTGATAAATAACAATCTTTTCCATTATTGACCTCTTAAACTCTGTTCACTATTACCTTATATTCACTTTCACAAGTGATGAAGAAGGTTTTGAGGTTATAAGGTTTGAACCTTAAAACCTCATAACCTCATAACCTCATAACCTTATATCCTTAAACCAGTCCGTGTGCACTCACGGCCTCGTTGCCCTTGGCGATCTTACCGATCATACCCTGAAGAGCCTTGCCAGGACCGCACTCCACAAACTCGGTGGCACCGGCAGCGATCATATTCTGAACCTCCTGGGTCCAGCGTACACTGGCAGTGAGCTGTGCGATGAGATTGGTCTTGATCTCAGCAGCATCGGTGTGAGCCTGAGCGTCTACATTCTGATATACGGGACACTTGGGAGCGTGGAACTCGGTGGACTCAATGGCAGCCTGGAGCTCGTCCTTAGCGGGCTGCATGAGGGGTGAGTGGAATGCACCGCCTACGGGGAGGGGGAGGGCACGCTTTGCACCGGCAGCCTTGATCTTCTCGCAAGCCTCGTTGACTGCCTCGATGTTACCGCTGATCACGAGCTGACCGGGATTGTTGTAGTTGGCAGGTACCACTACTGAACCTTCCTTGCTTACCTCCTTACAGATATTCTCGATGGTCTCGTCGTCCAGACCTACGATGGCAGCCATGGTGCTGGGAGCAGCCTCACATGCCTTCTGCATGGCCATAGCACGAGCATATACCAAGCGGAGACCATCCTCGAAGCTGAGTGCACCTGCAGCTGTCAGAGCACTAAACTCACCCAAAGAGTGACCGGCAACCATAGCAGGCTGGAAGTCATCGCCCAGACAGAGAGCGCTGATGACACTGTGAAGGAACACGGCAGGCTGAGTCACCTTAGTCTGCTTCAGCTCATCGGCAGTACCTTCAAACATAATATCTGTGATACGAAAACCAAGGATCTCATTGGCCTTCTCAAAAAGCTCTTTTGCAAGAGGATTGTTGTCATACAGGTCCTTGCCCATACCAGTGAACTGGGCACCTTGACCGGGAAATACAAATGCTTTCATCAGTTTTGTGTTGTTTATATATAATAATGTATATTTTTCTAACGCGGAAATTTATTGCAAAGTTATAAAAAGTTATCCAAACCCTTCCTCGCAACAACAAATTATCGGTAAATACAGTCGTTTTCTTGTTCCATATCAATTCGCATCGATTCTTTACTTAAGTTGGCATAAATATATTTTGCATTTATAATTGTTATTTGTAACTTTGCAAGGATATTACTTACATTTCAATCTTGGAAACATGGATACGAACAATCATCTCGTCATAATGGCAGGAGGTATCGGCAGTCGTTTCTGGCCCATGAGTACCCCCGACTATCCCAAACAGTTTGTCGACGTCCTCGGATGTGGACGCACGCTTTTGCAGCTCACCACCGACCGATTCAAGGGCATCGTGGCTCCGGAGAACGTATGGGTGGTGACCTCTGCCAAGTACAAGGACATCGTGAAGGAGCAACTTCCCGACATACCCGAAAGCAACATACTTCTGGAGCCTTGTCGACGCAACACGGCTCCCTGCATCGCCTACGTGAGCTGGCGTATCAAGAAGGTCTGCCCCAAGGCCAATATCGTGGTGTCGCCCAGCGACCATATCGTGATGAATGTGGCTGAGTTTCAGCGCGTGGTGGGTAGCGCCCTGCAATTTGCCGGGGAGAGCGACGCCATCGTGACCTTGGGCATGAAGCCCAGCCGACCTGAGACGGGATATGGCTACATCCAGGCCGATCTGGCCAACTCCGCTGCGAGCAACAAGGAACTCTTCCCCGTGGATCAGTTCCGCGAGAAGCCCGACCTCGCAACGGCTCAGAAGTACATCGCACAGAGCAACTTCTTCTGGAACAGTGGCATCTTCATCTGGAGTGTACATACCATTGTCAATGCCTTCCGCATCTACCAGCCTGCCTTGGCAGAGATCTTTGAGAGCATGATGCCCGTCTACGGCACGGAGAAGGAGCAGGAGGTCATCGACGAGACCTTCCCCACCTGCGAGAACATCTCAGTGGACTATGCCATCCTGGAGAAAGCAGAAGAGATATTCGTCTTCCCCGCCGACTTCGGTTGGAGCGACCTCGGCACATGGGGCTCACTTCATCAGAACTCAGAGAAAGACCTTCACGGCAATGCCCTCATCGGTCCTCGCATCGATGTGTATGAGACGTCCAACTGTATCGTGCACACCGCCCACGAGAAACAAGTGGTCATACAGGGTCTCGACGGCTATATCGTAGCAGAGGAGAACGGCACCCTGCTCATCTGCAAACTGAGCGAAGAGCAGCGCATCAAGCAGTTTAGCGCAGGCGAGAAGTAGTCCTATAATAGGGTATTATAAGAAACAGAAATAAACGAAAATGCCCAAAAATATTTATTTATTCATATCAAAATGAGAAATATGGTATTTATTTTCGTTTAATTTTGTTTCAACCATATCGCCTTTTACCTAATATAATTAGCTCGCATAGTACATTATACCCATGAAAAAGCTTCTTTCCCTACCGCCCAACCTGGTAGAATGTTTCCATGACATACAGCGCGTCTCCACCGACGAATACTTCTGTACAAGCGACCCCATCGGCGCCAAGCTGGGGTCGGGTGGTGGTACCACATGGCTTCTCGAAGCAAGTCATCAGGCCGCAGGCACGGACACAGACTTTGCTCAGTGGCTCGGCCAGGAGAAACGTATCCTGCTCCATGCAGGAGGTCAGAGTCGCCGTCTGCCAGGCTACGCGCCCAGTGGAAAGATACTGACACCCATACCCATCTTCCGCTGGGGCAGGGGACAGCGCATCAGTCAAAACCTGCTCTCCCTTCAGTTGCCTCTTTATGAGCGCATCATGAAGAAAGCCCCCGACAGCCTCCACACGCTCATAGCCAGTGGCGACGTCTACATACGTGCAGGTAAGTTGCAAGACATCCCTGAAGCCGATGTCGTGTGCTATGGTCTCTGGGTCGACTCTTCGTTGGCCAAAAACCATGGCGTATTCGTCTCTTCACGCAAGTCTCCCGAGCGTCTCGACTTCATGTTGCAGAAACCTTCCGTACAGCGTCTCGGCGAACTGCTTCACACGCATCTTTTCCTCATGGATGTAGGTATATGGTTGCTTAGCGACAAGGCTGTGCGTTTGCTCATGGAGCGTTCGGTGGTGGATGGCAAGCGGGTCAACTACGACCTGTATAGCCAGTTTGGCTGTGCCTTGGGTGAACACCCCACACTGGAAGACCCCGAGCTCAATCAGCTCTCCGTGGCCATACTCCCCTTGCAAGAGGGCGAGTTTTATCACTACGGCACCTCGCGAGAGATGATATCGAGCACCGTGTCTATACAGAATCTGGTGTACGACCAGCGCTCCATCATGCATCTTGGAATGAAGCCCCATCCCAGCATCTTCATCCAAAATGCCTGCAAAGAGATCCAGCTCAATGCATCCAATGTCAACACCTGGATAGAAAATTCTCACATTGGCAAGCATTGGTCCCTAACGAGTCATCACATCATCACGGGTGTACCCTACAATGATTGGGACATAAATCTGAGCGAAGGCACATGTATCGACGTCATTCCCATGCACGACCATGACTATGTGCTTCGTCCCTATGGTTTCAACGACGCGTTCCGCGGTCCTCTCACCGATGAGCAGACTCAGTATATGGGTCAGCCGGTGAGCCAATGGCTGAAGGAGCATGGGGTGGAGGCTCAGCAGATAGAGGGCAACCAAGACTTGCAGAGTGCGCAGATGTTCCCCATCTCTTCTTCTGTGGAAGACCTCGGTAAGATACTGCACTGGATGGTAGAAGATCCTACCGACGAAGAGGGTCGTTCGCTCTGGGAGCGTCTGCCCAAGATAAGTGCCGACGACATCTCGGCCTATGCCAATCTACGTCGTCTCGACGAACAGCGCAGGGAATTTCGCAAGCACAACCTACAAGAGTTGGCCAGCAATCACCAGCACAGCGTCTTCTACCAGTGCAACCTGGACGACTTGGCACAGGAGTTTGCTTCATACCAGTTGGACGAACCTGCACCTCTCAGTCCGGAAGAGCCTTTGCTCAAACGCATCAACGACCAGATGTTCCGTTCGCAGATGCATCGCTATCAGGGACTGGATGGTAAGGCAGAAGAGCAGCAGGCCTTTGCTTTGCTCAGGGAGGGACTCACATCGAGCGTGCTGAGCCACAAGCAGATGCCACATCTCGACGTCTATGCCGACCAGATCGTCTGGGGACGCTCACCGGTACGTATCGACATCGCAGGAGGATGGACCGACACACCGCCATACTGCCTCACCAATGGTGGCAATGTGGTCAATCTCGCCATTGAGCTCAATGGACAGCCACCCTTGCAGACCTACATCAAGCCTTGCAAGGAGTACAAGATCATACTGCGCAGCATCGACCTCGGTGCGGTGGAGGATGTCACCACCTACGAGGAGCTGAGCGACTTTGCCAAGGTGGGTTCACCCTTCTCCATTCCCAAGGCCACCCTTTGTCTGGCGGGTTTCCTACCTAAGTTTTCGCTCTGTGCCAAGGATACTCTGGAGGAGCAGCTCAAGGAGTTCGGCTGTGGTATAGAGGTCACCTTGCTCAGTGCCATTCCCGCAGGAAGCGGACTCGGTACCAGTAGCATACTCGCTGCCACGGTGCTGGGTGCAGTCTCCGACTTCTGCGGACTCGCATGGGGCCCGGCTGAGATCAGCAATCGTACGCTCATCCTCGAGCAGTTGCTCACCACGGGTGGTGGATGGCAAGACCAGTACGGAGGTGTGCTCCATGGCGTCAAACTGCTACGCACCAGTCCGGGCTTCAATCAGACACCCGAGGTGCGCTGGTTGCCTGAGACACTCTACACCGATCCCGCCTATGCACCCTGTCACCTTCTCTACTATACGGGCATCACACGTACGGCCAAGCAGATACTGGCAGAGATCGTCAGAGGCATGTTCCTCTACGACACGCAGCGACTCGAATTGCTTGGGGAGATGAAAGAGCACGCACTCGACCTCTATGAGGCCATTCAGCGAAATGACTTTGAGACGATGGGTAAGCTCATTGGTAAGAGTTGGACGCAAAACAAACTGCTCGATAGCGGCACCAACCCACCTGCTGTGGAATCCATCATCAGACAGATCGAAGACCTATGCCTCGGACTCAAGTTGCCCGGTGCAGGAGGTGGTGGCTATCTCTATATGGTCGCCAAGGATCCCCAGGCTGCAGCCCGTATCCGTCAGATCTTGGGAGACAATCGTCCCAATGCCTGTGCCCGCTTTGTCGAGATGAGCCTAAGCCACACCGGTCTGCAAGTCAGCAGGAGCTAACCCGGCTTTAGCATTCTAAAGCTGGTATGTTGTGAGGCTGTGGGGTTTTAAGGTTGTGAGGTTATAAGGCCGCTACGCAGGTGAGCTTTTAAGGTTTGGAGGGAGGATTCTTCTCATTGCCTCGAGTGCCCTTGAGTGCCATCTCATAATACTGGCTTACGGGTACTCCTGGATAGAACTGGGAGAAGAGGAACTGTGTTGTGTTGGGATTGAGCTTAGCTGCTTCCTGCAAGAACTGAAGATACATGTCGCGATGGTTGAGGAAGAGATGGCAGTAGGCCAGATAGGGCGACGTCTTCTCCTCTGCCTTCTCCATGGTGCTGTCGTGCAGACTCTGGAAGATATCGACTGCCTTGGTATAGTGGCCAGTCTCTCCCAAAGTGATACCGATGAGCAGGAGGGTGTCGTACGGAGTACGGCTTGCCTTGATGGCCGTGTCGAAAGCCTCTTCGGCTTCCTCATAAAATCCATTTTCCAAGAGTACATGACCCCTTGCAAGATCATAGTCAATGGGTACCTCAGGCTGAGGATATTGTTGGCACATCTCCAGATGATCGAGGGCCAGATCGAGCTGATGTAACTTACTATAGACGTAGGTAAGCTGTGAATGTATGTGTATGCACTCCGGTGCATCGGGGGTACTGACATCAAGTGCATGGATCAGGGTATCACGTGCCTCCTCGAAGTGCTCCAAATTGGTCAGACAAATGCCGTCGAGATATAGCACAGCATGCTCATCGGGATACAGGGCCAGATAGGCCTGATACTGCTCATGGGCCTCTTCTATGCGATTGAGATAGAAGAGATTGCTGGCACGGGTAAGCATAGCCTCAGGATGCTTCTCATTGATGGCCAGGAGATACTCCGTGGCTTCCAGAGATGCCTCACAATTTTCCTGCATGGCATAAGACTCGGCTACCACGATCCAGGCTCCCTGATGGAAGGCGTCCTTGCCCAGTATCTTCTCCGCCTCAGCCCTTGACTCATCGTACCGGCCCAACTTAGAATAGACATCGGCCATGAGCATGTGACCATCGGGATAACTGGGATACTCGGCCATAAGCATCTCTGCCCATCGAAGGGACTCCTCATACTGCTCATACTCGAAGAGGATGTCGGCCAAATCGTAGAGAAAGGCATCGCGCTCATCCACCACCTGCTCAAGCGTAGTCTCAATGAGCTGCGTGGCCTCAGCTAGCTTCCGCTCTTTTAGCAGTATCTCGATGCGCAGAAAGATGACTTCACGGTCATCTTGATTCTCAATGGTATAGAGTATGCCATATGCTGCAGGGATGTTGCCATGGAAAAGTTGCTGACGAGCCAGAAAAACCTGAGGATCGGTGGCATCGGGATGCAGACGAACAGCCGTAGCGATACACTCATTGGCCTTCTCCTCCTCGCTGTGCATCATGTAGTACTCTGCGATGTCGGTAAGATCCTCAGCATCCATGTACAAAGAGTCACCTTGCTCAAGCGACTGCTCATAGCGCTCCAAGAGTTCCTTGAACTCCGGATCTTCAAAATATGACATATCATCTCTGTGCATGGGGAAGTGGGATAAAAAGGGTGGGAGACTGTGCTCCCACCCAGTATATACGTGTGATTGGAGAAATAGACTTAGAACTTAGCCTCCTTCAGGCTGACAGTCTTGTTGTAGACGGGACGTGAAGGAGTGGAGTCGGGATCGACATTGTAGTAGCCCGTACGCTGGAACTGGAGGTAGGTGAGGGGAACCTGCTCTGCGGCCCACTCCTCTATATAAGCCTGCTCGACGTGAAGCGAATCGGGATTGAGGAAAGGACGCATGGACTCGATACCACGGGTACCGTGCTCGTCCTCATACTGTTTGATAGCATCGCGAGGATTCTCGCAAGTCCACAGACGCTCATAGTTGCGCACCTCGGCTTCCACGCAGTGGTCGGCACTTACCCAATGGAGGGTCTTGCCCTTGATCTTGCGATCAGCACCGGGCATACCGCTGCGGCTCTCGGGATCGTACTCTGCATGGATCTCCACGATACGACCTTCTGCATCTTTCACGCAGCAGTCCTCCACAGCATCGGGACACTTGATGATGTAGGCATTCTTCAGACGAACCTCCTTACCGGGGCCCAGACGCTGGAACTTCTTGCCACCATCTTCCATGAAGTCTTCCTGCTCGATCCAGAGTACACGACTGAACTTCACGGTGTGGGTATTGCCCTCTGTGATGGTATTGCCTTCTGCATCGCGCAACTCGGGATTGTTGATGGCAGTGAGTTCTTCCACCTGACCCTCGGGATAATTGGTCAGAACAAGCTTCACAGGATGAAGGACGGCACTGACACGCTGAGCGCGGGTGTTGAGATCTTCACGCGCACTGGCTTCGAGAAGCTTGATATCGTTGAGTGCATCGAAGGTGGTATAGCCGATTTTATCGATGAATAGGCGTAAAGACTCAGGGCTGTAGCCACGACGACGGATACCGCAAATGGTCGGCATACGGGGATCGTCCCAGCCACTTACCACTCCTTCCTTGGTGAGGATGAGGAGGTTGCGCTTTGACATGAGGGTATAATTGAGGTTGAGCTTGTTGAACTCAAACTGACGGGGACGGTTGTCCTCTATGTCGTGACCATTGGCCTGTGTCTCACCCTTCCACTCCTTCATCCAAGTGACGAAGAGATCGTACAACTCATGGTGGGGCACAAACTCCAAGGTACAGATACTGTGGGTGACACCCTCCAGATAGTCGCTCTGACCATGGGTGAAGTCGTACATGGGGTAGGCATTCCACTTGTCGGCTGTACGGATGTGGGGCATATTGAGGATGCGATACATGATGGGATCGCGGAAATGCATATTGGGACTGGCCATGTCGATCTTGGCACGCAGAATCATGCTTCCGGGCTCGAGTTTGCCACTATTCATCTGCTCAAACAGAGCGAGACTCTCCTCGACGGGACGATCACGATAAGGACTGCAAGTACCGGGCTGTGTGGGTGTACCCTTCTGAGCAGCAATCTCCTCGCTGGTCTGCTGGTCGATATAGGCACGTCCCTGCTTGATGCACCATACGGCAAAGTCCCAGAGATCCTGGAAATAGTCGCTGGCATAGGTAATCTTATCCCACTTGTAACCGAGCCACTCGATGTCGCGCTTGATGGCTTCTACATATTCGTGATCTTCCTTCTGGGGATTGGTATCGTCCATACGCAGGCAGCAAGTGCCGCCAAACTTATCAGCCACGCCAAAATCCATGGCTATGGCCTTGGCATGACCGATATGCAGATAACCGTTGGGTTCGGGTGGGAAACGAGTCTGCACCCTTCCACCATTCTTACCCTCAGCAAGGTCTTTTTCTACTCTCTGCTCAATAAAATTCAAGCTCTTTTTCTCTGTGGTAGCTGATTCTATAGTTGCCATTGATATAAAAATGTTATGTTTCTTTATGCAAAGATAACAATTATATTTTAAATAAGGTGTAACTCGGCACATATTTTCCTAAACAGACACATAAAATTGATATAAATCTATTAGGAAGGGGCATAAAAGAGTGATTTTATGGCATTTTTGTCCAAAAACATGTTGTACAACATAAAAAAAGGCTTGTTTGTATCAAAAAAAAACACGAACTTTGCAAACACATACAAAACAATCTTTTTACCTTAAAAACTAATACCTATTGAATTCTGAGTGAAGGCTGTGTCGCGAGATACGGCCTTTATTATTTCCAGGGGGAGGTGAAGATGACAGTTTTGTGAGAATGGAAGACGGTACGAAATGGATTTCCAAAGCCCGATCTACGACTTTGAAAATCCAAGCAAAAATACAGGAATATGTTTAGGACATAAAACATTCATCCTTAAAAAGATAGAATGCATTTCCTAAACTATGCATTCAACTTTGGATTGGTGATGTGGCGAGTAGCGTCGCGCTTCGTCTTCTTCTCCAGATTTTTCACAAAAGCATCGGTAAGATCGACTCCTGTCTGATTGGCCAGGCAGAGGAGCACCCACAAAATATCCGCCATTTCATCGGTAGGATCTTGGGGTTCGCCAGCCTTAAACGACTGATCACCGTACTTGCGAGACATGATGCGAGCCAGTTCGCCCACCTCCTCCGTAAGCACAGCCATATTGGTAAGTTCACTGAAATAACGCACGCCATAGGTGTGGATCCAATCATCCACCATATGCTGAGCCTCGGAAATGGAAATGTTGTGGTCGGACATAATGTTATCGTAGGATAGTTTTGCTTTGCAAAAGTACAAATACTTTTTGACATGCAAAAGAGCAACGAAAGCTTTCCACATTTGCGCACACAAGGCGTAAAAGATGTGCGAATAATTATGAAGTATAACATTTTTTTTATAACTTTGCATTAATTTTAAATAATATGTTCTCGCACGCATACGCATGAGACGAGCCACTGACCAAATCAAACATATCGGGACCATCGAGAAAATCAGCAACAACACCTTGCACGTCAAGATGTTGCAAAGTTCTGCATGCAGCAGCTGTCATGCCGCAAATCTCTGTCAGAGCAGCGAGTCGAAGGAGAAAGAGGTGGAAGTGGTGACCGAAAATGCCTCACAGTACAGGGTGGGGCAGACCGTGATGCTCATAGGAAGTGTACGACAAGGGCTCAAAGCTACGGTATGGGCCTACATGGTCCCCATCCTGGTACTCGTGGCCGTTCTCTTCGGCTGCTTCAAGGCCGGCTGTGGAGAGACTCTCTCAGCCCTGCTTGCCCTGGGGTCGCTCATACCTTACTTCTTCACACTCTGGCTGATGAGAGAGAAGTTCAAAAAACAGTTTTCCTTCAGTGTGGAATAATTTCCACTCACCTACATTTGAGAATAAGAACAAACAAAAAATTAATAAACCAACTAAAAAAACAACATCATGAATTTAATTCTGATTGCAGTAATCGTACTGGGAGGCATCGGACTCGTCGCTGCCCTCGTGCTCTTTGCTGCCAGCAAGAAATTTGCTGTTCATGAAGACCCCCGCATTGCTCAGGTGGCAGAGGTATTGCCTCAGGCCAACTGTGGTGGTTGCGGTTATCCTGGTTGTGCAGGATTTGCCGGTGCCTGTGTGAAGGCAGCCGATGCCGGGTCGCTCGATGGCCACCTCTGCCCCGTCGGAGGTCAGCCTGTGATGGAGAAGGTGGCTGGCATACTCGGCATGACCGCCGCAGCCTCTGCTCCCAAGGTAGCAGTAGTGCGCTGCAACGGTACCTGCGAGGCACGTCCCCGCGTAGCCGAGTTTGACGGTGCACAGAGCTGCCGAGTACAAAACATGACAGGTATGGGCGAAAGCCTCTGTGGCTACGGTTGTCTCGGCTGTGGCGACTGTGTGAAGGCCTGTCAGTTTGGTGCCATCAGCATCAATGCAGACGGTATTGCAGAGGTCGACGAGACCAAGTGTACCGCTTGTGGTGCATGTGCCAAGGCATGTCCCCGTGGCATCATCGAGATCCGTCTCGCCGGTCCTAAGGGTCGTCGCCTCGTAGTGATGTGCAACAACAAGGACAAGGGTGCCATTGCCAACAAGGCTTGCAAGAATGCCTGCATAGGTTGTGGTAAGTGCGTGAAGACATGCGACAAGTTTGAGGCCATCACCATGGAGAACAACCTGGCATGGATCGACCCCGAGAAGTGCAAGATGTGTCGCAAGTGTGAGGAGGCATGCCCCAAGGGTGCCATCCACGCTTTCAACTTCCCTCCTCGCAAGCCCAAGGCTGAAGGTGAGGCTGCTCCCGCCCCCAAGGCAGAAGCTCCCGTGACCGAGGCTACCAAGGCAGAGGAAACAAAAACTAACGAATAATAACAGACAGTAGCAGAAGTATGAAGACATTTAAGTTAGGCGGTGTACATCCCGCAGAGAACAAGCTGTCTGCTGCCAGTCCCATCCGTGAGGCTGGTCTGCCAAAGCAGGCTGTTTTCAGTATGTTCCAGCACATCGGCGCTCCTGCCAAGCCCGTCGTACAGAAAGGCGATGTAGTGAAGGTGGGTACCCTGCTGGCAGAAGCCGGTGGTTTTGTGAGCGCTCCCATCTACAGTAGCGTTAGCGGCAAGGTAGCCAAGGTAGACGTGGCACTCGATGCCAGCAATACTCGCCGTATGGCAGTCTATGTAGACGTAGAGGGCGACGAGTGGGAAGAAAGCATAGACCGCAGCGCTGACCTCGTGAAGCTCAGCGATCGTCCAGAGCTGGACAGCAAGACCATCATAGAGAAGATCAAGAATGCTGGAATCGTAGGTCTGGGTGGAGCCACCTTCCCCTGCCACGTGAAGCTTTGTCCTCCTCCCGGATGCAAGGCAGAGTGCGTAATTATCAATGCCGTGGAGTGTGAGCCCTATCTCACCGCCGACCACCGACTGATGCTGGAGCACGCTGACGAGATCCTCGTAGGTGTAAGCCTTATCATGAAGGCCGTAGACGTACAGAAGGGCTACATCGGCATAGAGAACAACAAGCCCGATGCCATCAAACTGATGACAGAGAAGGCCAAGGAATATCCCAACATCGAGGTGGTACCCCTTCAGGTGAAGTATCCTCAGGGTGGTGAAAAGCAGCTCATCGATGCTGTCATCGGCCGTCAGGTACCTGCTCCTCCAGCCATTCCCATCAACGTGGGTGCTGTAGTGCAGAATGTCGGTACAGCCTTTGCCATCTATCAGGCAGTGATGAAGAACAAGCCCCTCATCGACCGTATCATCACCGTGACCGGTAAGAGTGTGAAGGAGCCCAGCAACTTGCTGGCACGTCTTGGCACTCCCTTCCAGCAACTCATCGACGAGTGTGGCGGTCTGCCCGAGGATACCGGCAAAATCATCGGTGGCGGTCCCATGATGGGTAAGGCCCTGATGAGCTTGGAGACTCCCATGACCAAGGGTTCGAGCGGTCTGCTCATCATGAACGAGAAGGAGGCACGTCGCAGCGAGCCCGATCCCTGTATCCG
>JAZLII010000215.1:0-18282 GCA_045617275.1 Bacteroidaceae bacterium | reverse complement strand
GTCTCTGGCATATCACTTCCCATGTAGCGACGTTCGCCACTGTGGCGCGGCATATAGTCGGTGTAGATGAAGAACTTGTCCAACTTGAAGAAATTGAGTCGGTCGGTGGGTTGGCCATGATCATCCATACTGAAATAATAGCGCATCTCACCCGGAGACAACTGGTATTCCATCGACCAGAGGTGGGACTTGTGGTAGAGGGTGTCTATCTCCTGTCCGCCCAAAGACTGCAGGGCACTGACGGAATCGGTGTCGATACTCTGCTGGTGTGCACGGCGCTCTTCATTGAGCCCGAAGCGAACGCTGATCTTGGAGGTCGGCTTTCCTTCATGCCCTTCTTCATCCTGGGTTTGGGTATAGGGGTCATAGAGACCCATATCGCCCACATAGCCTCTTACGATAAACTCCGGATCGACCTGGAAACCTGCATCCATGGCATTGTTGTAGGCATCGTAGGCATCGGCAAAGAGCGCTGGTTCGGTATCGCTGAACTTTCGCAGTCCATTTCGCTTGGCCTTGACGGAGACCTCGTTGAGCTCTATCGTGCCGTCGCTGAAACGCCGGCGTCCCAGTTGGCCTTCCGACAGGCTGGGAGCCGGAGCCAGATGATTCTGATACCAGCTGAAAGGCATGGCATAGCGTGGCCAGGGCTGAGAGACATAGACCATGAAGTCCGGATCCTCGGACATGAGTTCCCACTTCAGTCTGTGCTTGCTCGGCTGCATCTCATAGTTGTAGGCTGACTGTATCCAGTTGTAGTTCTTACCAGGCTTGACCTTGGAGAGGTCGGCTGTACTGAGGAAGAGGATGGAGCGGTCATAGAAGTCAGGCAGTCTAAAGCGGAAACGCAGACCTTGGGTCTTCATCTCGGTCTGTATGGCTTGAAGAGTCTGTCCTTCCACCAGTTCGGCGTGGACCGTAAGTTCTTTTTTGGGGTGCTTGCTGAAAAGGTCCAACAGCTCATTGTAAGGCAGGCCAGGAACCCACATCTCATTAACTTTATGGTCTCCCAGCGTCGGGTCGTTGCGCGTCTCTGCTGCCACGTAGCCGGGACTCATGTACCCCTCTACCATGCCATCCACTACGAGTCCCTTCTCGTCAGGCTGCGTCAGCTCAAAGGCTCCGGGTACAGCCATCTCGTACCATGAGAAGCGACGCCATCCCTGGGTCATCATGAGCAGGTCGAGGCCCTGACGGTGCTCCTCGTCCTGGCTCTCAAAGTACCACTCGGGATGAGGGATGAAGCCCTTCACCTCGCTGGCTAGGAGCATCTCCGTGAGCATGTTGCCCGTGTCGTACACGTGGTCCTGAGTCCAGGCATCGCGTACGGCCATCGATATGGGGCGACTGGCAGCCTGGTCGGGCTGTGTGGCCTGCACGTCAAGTTCGATACGCTCGAAGGGCCTATATTCGTCCTTCAGTCCTTCGATGCTGAGCGAAGGCTCGGTGAGGTCGGGGCTGGTGACGAAGAACAGACGGTCGGCATAGACACGGCCACTCTGCCCGAACACCGTGACCTGATGCACGCCGGGAGCTAGCTGCTGATCGCTCAGCTCTACGATCTTATGACGGGAGTTGAGAGCTTGGATATGGGTCAGCACACCTTCGTGCATCACGGTGAGTGCCAGCGAGTCGGGCTGTATGTCCTCCGTCATCTGCAGTTCGATCTTCCACTTGGGCTCTGCGTAGTCTACCCTGAGCGCCACGCCGCTCTCTTGTATCTTGGGCCATTTGGCGCTTACCTTCTCACCCTTTGTGGTGGTAAACACTGGCTTTTGAGGACGTGAAGAGGAAGGGGTGAAGATGAAGGTGCCACGCCCACGGTGCAGCGCCACGCTTTGCAGGGAGTCCATCTGCAAGGTGCCCTCTTCCCACTCGCCGTCGTCCCAGGCTGCCTCGAAGGCTACACGGCACGGTATGCCCTCTATCAGCTGGCCACCTTCCGGGAAGAGTGTCAGCTGGAGCTTGCGTTTGTCGGGATCCTTGCGGAAATAGCGACGCAGGGGACGGAGGGTCATGTCGTGCACGAAGTCCATGCTGTCCTTGGGGTGGTCGTATACCGGTACCACTCTGCTATAGAGCTTGTCGTAGTCGCGGAAGAACTCATGCTCCTTGGTCTCGTTGACGAACCATCTCAGATGGGCGGCATCGCCATGCTCACGTTCGCTCACACCCCAGTTGAGCTGCCAGCGGGTATAGGCACGTATCTCATAGAAACCGGCATAGTACTCCGGGTCGAGGTAGATGTTGCCATGCCCGCGTCCGTCTCTCATCTTCACCACCTGGCGCTCCATCACGTAGCCGTCATTGTTGAGCAGCTCCACATACAGCACGTTGCTGATGTGGCTTGGCTTGCCGTTGCCGGTCTGACGGGTGTAGGCTGCATACCAGATGGTATCTCCCAAGAAGTAGCATGTGTTGTCCATGTGCAGAAACACCTTTTCCTGAGGTATGCGTTTGCCGAAGAGGCGGACACGGTCGATGAGTTTGTCCAGTTGCTCCTGTCCGGTATGCTTCGTCAAGGCAGCCGAGTCGGGAGTGAGAAGCTGCAAGGCCAACTCCTCCTCGTGCTTGGTGCGCTGTATGATGCCGGCATGAGCCAGTATGTCGGCATCGACGCTTCCGGCATCCAGGGCCGAACGCTTACGCTTGCGTATCTTCAGGTACTTGCTATAGTTTTGCTTGTAGCGGCTGATGTTGTGCAGGATGATTCTCGTGCTCAGTTCCTTTCCATCGTCCATGCAGCATGATATGTCGCCCACCTCCGTATAGCCGTTGTCGTGCATGTAGTTCACGTGCAACTTCAACTGCACGGAGGTCAACTGGCCAGGTTTTGTCTCTATCTGCATATCCGTCACCTCTCCCTCGAAGCGAAGCGGCTGGAGGGTGGAGGCCTTAAGGTATATCCGGCCCACGATGAGTCCCTTGTCCGTCTCGTTGCGGCGCTGCATGTCAAGACAGTATATCTCACCCTGCTGCTTGTCGTGAAGCACGGTGGATCCGACCGTGTAGTACTTCTCAAAATAGTGATTGCCAGCCTTCGGCCAGAGAGGCTGTCCGGTGGAATTCCAGAAGGGGATGCCCTGTATCATGGGCCCCAGTTCGAGCATGTGCAGGAAGTTGGCTTCGGTCTGTGTGGGACGTATCAGTCCCCATTGGGCCATGCGTCCATGACGTCCGCTGATGATCGTCAGGTCGCGCAGGTTGATGGCCGACTGTGCATCCAGAAAGGCCTCCATCAGTTCGTCCTTCTGGTTCGCCTTCGACGTCATCCGGAAGAAATACTGTCCTCGCCTGAGTCCCTTGCTTTTGTACTCCTTGTTCAGTTTCTTCACGACGGCGGCCAGCAGTTGGTCGGTTGTAGTGGTAAGCGTTTTTCCCTGTACCTCCAGCGCTGTCATGCTGACGGTCTGTGGCATGTCGGCCGCCTTGTACTTTAGTGTATGATATCCAGCGAGTTGAAAGCACACCTCGTCGGTCGCCTGGGCTGAGAGCGAGAAGTCACCCTCATGGTTGCTCAGAGTGGTGTTGCTCTTAGAGGCGAAAATGCTGACATAGGGCAGTGCCTTGCCCGTAGCCACATCTATGATGTGGCATTGCCAGGTACGAGGCTGTGCCAGCGAAAGAAGGGTGCCGGTCAGTAGACATAGGATGAGGAGCAGGTGTCGTTTCATGATCTGTTGTGATTTGCGCTCATTGTGGTTTGCGCTGCAAAACTACGAAAAAGGGAGGGAAAGGGCAAGAAACATGATTAAACAAAATTAAACACGGGCCGATTTTTTCATATTTTGCCCCATTTTTCTATGCTCAGGGGAGGAAGGGAAGCGAAAAAACACTATCTTTGCATCATGAAACGTCTATCCATCCTTCTCTTCATCGCAGTGCTGCTCGTGGGCTGTCAGGGTTCGCCCGAGCGTCCATTGCCCTTGCAGATGACCTATGCCCAGCGCGAACTGGACGAGAACAAGGACGGAGTGTTTGCCCTGTATCTGCTGTCGGAACTGGAAGACTCCATCGGCCAGATGCCCGACTACATACAGACACGCTACAAAGCCATGAAGGCTGAGGCGGAGAAGGTGAAGAGGATGCATCCGGCCACACACTACAAGGCAGAGGATATCTATGACGCCATACGGCAGCGCGACTCGCTCTACCAAAGGCAACTGGAAGAGGAGCGCATGCTCTATGAGGAGCAGATGCAGCAGTACCAGAGGCATCTTGCTAAAAGCAGTTCGCGACAGTGGTGGGGGATGGGCCTCGTGGTCCTGGTCCTGGCAGGTGGTGCTACACTTTGGCTGTTGAGCAGCAGACTTCGCAGGCAAAGGAGGGAGGAGATGAGAAAACTAATGCCCAACGACATCGAGGAGCACTTGGCCCGACTTGCCGACCAAGGTGTGCAACCCACGGCAGAGGAATGGGAGAGACTGCGCCAACACGTCTTGCAAGGCAATCCCAACTGGGAGGACCGACTGCACAGGGAGGACATCGAGCTCACTCCTCGCGACCTCCAGCTCTGCCTGCTCTCTACCACCTCACTTCGTCCCAAGCAGGTGGCTACACTGCTGAATATCAGTCAGCAAAACCTCCGCAACCTTCGTGTGCGTCTCTATACGAAGGTGACGGGGGAGAAGTGTGTCAATGTGGATCAGTTCGTCAATTGGGCAAAGAAGGGGTAAAATTCACGACAAAAGGTCGTAGAGGGCGAGAAGCAGGAGGGTGAGGATGCTAAAAAAGTGCCTGTTCATCGTCGTTTTTGCTATTTTTATGTGATATGGCCACCAGGGCATGAGTACCCAGGGGAGCCAATGCGCACCAATGCGCAAGCAAATTTACACACTCGGGGCGTACCATGCAAGAAAATCAGCAAGAAAAAGTACACGTCTTTTACACTTTTTGCTTCAATAAAAAATGCGTGTAACTTGCAGAAAGACAATGTGTAAGCGATAGTTCAAGGCAACACTATTTTTTCTCCGACCCAATTCCCTTCTTTTGCACTCTTCTGTGGTTGCCAGGTAGAGTGTTGGTAGAGTGTTGGTAGAGTGTTGGTAGAGTGCCAAGGTCGACACTCTACCACGGTAAAGTGTTGATAGTCAGTACATCTCTGCCCATTTGGTAGAGTGGTAGAGTGTTTTTGCTTTGCTTATTCCAGACATGAAGAAGAAATCTTAGAAGCCATAGCTGAGGCGGAACATCAGGTTGCAACAGTCGTTGGAGTATCCAATGCCATCCATTGGCGAAGTGTCCATCTGCATGGTACAGGAGACGGCAAATGAGAGGCTCTGATTGCCAGAAAGCCGGTAGGAGATGCCCAATGAGGGATCGAGGTACAGACTGGAGCGCTCCAGTAAGCTGTAGCCACAACGTAGGTCGAGATAAGGTGACACTCGGCTTTTCGTGAAGTTGACCTTGAAGTCGGCATAGAAAGGAAAGTAGATGACTGGACGATCGTAGTGTCTCAGATGACTATTCACATTCAATCCCGCACCCACGAAGAGGTAGGGGTTGGGCTGATAGCCATACGTCATGCTGGCACTGATCGAAGCCTTGCAAGGGTGACCGTCCAACAGGCACGGACCTGCCGCCACATCCAACGATCCACGGAAGTTCTTTGTATTCTTCACCAGCTGGGCGGACATCGGCAGGTAGGCGAGGAGCGACAGAGTCAGGAGTATGTGTTTCATAGATATCTTCATCTTGCTGATATGTTGCTTATTGCTTTGTGGAAAGGTTCGGGAGTGTGATTCTTATACCGGTCGAGACCGAGAACATCAAGGGATGCTCAGACTTGTGGGTGTCAAGGGTTTGCCTGTCAGAAAGTACATTCCACGAAAGGGTGGGTTCGAGATACAGTCCAAGGTGTCTGGTGAAATTGAGTTGAAGGCCTCCTGCGCCCACCATAGAGAATCCTACACCATCCTTGGTCACTTGGCTACTCTCTTGGTGCGCATCGACACAGAAATCCACGGAAGCGCCAGCTCCAATATAGATGTCCAGCCACCTGCTCCGTACCAATGTGTAGTCCGCACGAATCGGTATGCCAAGATAGTGAGCGGACTGCCGCCTCTTGCCTGAAATCGTATAACCGATCCTTGAGGAATAAAGGGAATAGTCCAGACCGGTCGTAAGAGACCACCTCTTGCTGAGTGGAAGCCTGAGCGACAGCCCCGTGCGTAAGGGCATATAGTGTTTGTCTTTCCCCGTCCTATGGTCAACGGAAGGCTCTGTCCATGTATCTTCAGGAGGAGATGTCATGAGATCTTCACCCCAACCTGATCTTAGAACCGAAGGAAGCATATATGCGAGAGCAAGGGTACCAGTTCCTCCGAGGGCACCTGCTATATACTTTCCCGTCTTCACCTGCTTCTTCATGTTGCTCAATTCCTTTGAAACATGTGAAGGCGCTTCCTCGTCGTTTCTGGCAGTTTCGGACTGGGAAGTCACGGCAGCAAGATCCGACTCGTCGATGGTCTGCTCTTCTGGCTGTCCGTCTGCCAGCTCCTCTGCATACGAGGATTCATCTTTGTCTTCTGCCTGGATTTTGGCCTGTGCATACGTCTGTTTTTGAGCAGTGGGTGACTTTGCATCAATGGCAATATCGTGCTTGTGGTCAGGGATGACGGTTTTGTTGATATCGGTAGCAAGTGCTTTATTTCCAGGCGCTTCGACCTGCTCGGACTCCGGATTGAAGTTCAGCGTGAACAGAAGCAGCAAACCTGCAGCTATGGCAGCAGGGACAAGCCAGACGAGAGATGCTATTTTCCGCTTACTTTTCGACGAGACTTTGTCAAGAAGAGCATTGAACTCGGCAAGGTCTCCCTCTGGAAGACTGCTCTCGTAGCCTTCCAGTCTATCCTTGATTCTTTCTTCCAGATGTTTCATTCCGTTCCGAGTTCTTGATGTATTCGTTAATCTGTTTCTTCAGTCGGTTCTTAGCCTTCGCCAGCATGCTGGTCGACCCCCTCTCACTTATGCCCAGCTGTGCTGCAATCTCCCGGTGCGAATAGCCGTCCAGGCAGAACATGTTGAAGATAGCTCGCTGAGTGTCAGGTAATTTGGATATAAACTCCAGCAACTTTTCTATCGATATCAGGGAGAATGCTTCATCTGTAGGCTCAGGAAGAGGGTCAGGCCTGGAGATATCCAGCAACTGGAAGCGAAGCTTGTATCGGCTAATGTTAGAGAGGGTAGTGTTTATGGCTATTCTGCTAATCCAGGCAAATAGGGAACCTGTTCCTTGATAGTGGTAGGAGGAAATGTTTTCAAAAGTTTTCAGAAAGGCATCGTGCAGCAGGTCCTGGGCTTCGTCAGGGCTGTCGGAATATCGCAGACAGAGTGTGAAGAGCCTGGCTGCATACCTGGTGTACAGCTCCTCCTGGGCCTGCCTGTCTTGCTCTGCGCAGAGTCTGGCAAGCTTTTGCTCGTCTAATGTCCGATGCACCCGCTCCTTATTTAGTAACGTATAAATTTGTTATAAGCTATTTCTTACACGTTGCTTATTCCGACACGACAAAGGTGAAGACGTTGTTTTGGGCCTTTTTCCCATTGAACTTCCAGCTTCTGTCGCACTTCAGCTTCCTCTCGTTGTGTTTAGCGCAGTGGTAGTGGATGGTACCGGTCATTCCGTTGGGAAGAGTCACGACAAGGTCCTCGTCCATGTCGGCTGCCCCGTCTATTTCACCGAACCAAAGGCTGTAACCATCTGCGCCAGGACAGTTCTTGACGAGTCGGAGTCCGTACATGATGGCAAGGATGGCTCTGGTACCGGACTTGCCCTGAAGGGTGTATCTTTCAGCCCAGTCTATATCACTATTTGCCTCATAGGTCTTGCCTTTGAAGGTGATGGTGGTTCCGTCTATCAGGTTGTTGGGATTTTCCGGATCAAGAAGGTCTGTTCCCCGACCATCAGTCACTTTCAGATACAGACCTACAGGTACCCAGTCCACGATGATGTCGTCCGTCTCACAACTGGTGAAAAGTGTCATGGAAAGGGTGAGAAGGAGTAGAATGAGTTTCTTCATGATGATTTGTTATTAGCGTTTCTGACCTTTAAACACGGAACTATACAAAATGCGTCATGACTTTTCCCACTTTTTTATTTTGTAGCGACTATCTGGCACAGGTAGAAGAGGAAGAAGGGGATGCCCAGATAGAATGAGCCAAGCAGACAGCGCAACAGCGAATGGCGCCAGGAAACAAGGAAATACTGTCGGAAGGACCACACCATGAAGAAGAAGGAGATGCCGATACCTATGCCTCCCTCCTGACCCTGAATGTAGTCGAACGGCAGCTGCAGGACGCCAAAGACCAGCTGCAGGCAAGAGACATAGACCATGACAAAGAAAAACTCCACCAAGGTGGTCTCCTTGCCAATCTCGGTGGGACGGAAGGCCAGCCACATGGGTATCCAGAGCAGGCCGGCACTGGCCAGACTCACGAAGGCACGATTGGAGAGGATGCCCTCCAGGGTGCTCTGAAGGAAGCCGAGGAAACCTGTAAGGTGGATGGGATTTCCTTCAACATCCTTCAGGACAACGACAGTGGCTTGCTCCATGTGCAGGAAGAGTACATAGTGCACAATCAGATAGATAGAAGCCAGCAGGAACAACAGCTGTATGGGGCGCACATACTCCACGCGATGACCACGCACATAGTCGCGCATCATGTACCCCGGGCGTAGAAGGAGCTCGTGGAGGGTATGAAGCAGCCCCTTGTCGGCACTGGCCAGCACGCCCAGCAGATTTTCAAGGGCATGACGCACGGTCAGCCGACCGGTATCGGCCTTCTGTCCGCAACCAGGGCAGTAGTTTCCCTGAAATACCGTGCCACAGTTCAGACAGGTACACTCCTGGCAGTCAGATACTTGTACAGCTTTGGGATGATGGCCCCCCTCTATCCTTGGCCCTAAGCCCATGTACCATTTCTTAAATTTTTCTATCATCCCTTCTGGCGTTTGCAAGGAAGAGGCACGAAGCCCCTTCCTCAGCTTTCTTCAATAAGTTGCAGGAGGCGCTCCACGGCCTGCTCTTCGGGAATGTTCTTCTCCACGCACTCCTTCTGGCGATAGAGACTCACCTTACCACGGGCCGCACCCACGTAGCCAAAGTCGGCATCGGCCATCTCACCGGGACCATTGACTATGCATCCCATGATGGCAATCTTGAGGGTTTTGTAGCGGGGGTCCTGCTTGGCGCGCTCGTTCACAGCCTCCTTGATGCGACGGATGGTGGCCTGAAGGTCGTAGAGCGTACGGCCACAGCCGGGACAGGAGATAAACTCCGTCTTGCACATCTGCACACGTGCAGCCTGCAAGATGCTCTGCGCCACGGGTATCTCGTTCTCAGGTTCTTCACTCAGTGATACGCGTATGGTGTCGCCAATGCCGTCGATGAGCAGTCCGCCCATACCCACGGCACTCTTCAGACGGCCGTCCTCGCCCTCGCCAGCCTCGGTGACGCCCAGGTGAAGGGGATAGTCCATACCCTCCTTCTCCATCTCTTGACAGAGCAAGCGCACACTCTGCACCATGACCACCGTGTTGCTGGCCTTGATGCTCACCACCACATCGGGGAAGTGCTCACGCTCGCAGATGCGCAGAAACTCCATGCACGACTCCACGATGCCGGCAGGCGTGTCGCCATAGCGCGACATGATACGGTCGCTGAGGCTACCGTGGTTGACACCGATACGGATGGCCGTGCCGTGCTCGCGGCAGATGCTGAGGAAGTGGCAGAAGCGCTCATCGAGGCGACGAAGCTCCTGAGCATACTCCTCGTCGGTGTACTCCAAGTGCTTGAACTGGCGGGCGGGGTCTACATAGTTGCCTGGATTGATGCGCACCTTCTCCACGATGGTGGCTGCCACGTCGGCTACGTTGGGATTGAAGTGAACGTCGGCGCAGAGAGGCGTATCACCATAGCCACGCTTGATGAGGCCTGCCTTGATGAGGCGCAGGTTCTCCGCCTCGCGAGTACCTTGTGTGGTGAGTCTCACCAGGTCGGCTCCGGCATCGATGATGCGTATGCACTGCTCGATGCAGCCCTCCGTGTCCATCGTGCTGCAAGTGGTCATGCTCTGCACGGCCACCTTGTTCTGGCCACCGATGCGCAGCTTACCTATCTTGACTTCGTGTGTTGGTCTTCTCATAAAGGAAAGGGTTTGGCTAGAGTCTAGAATATCTAGGAAGTCTAGAAATTCTAGACGCTCTAGGAAGTCTAGAAATTCTAGACTCTAGAAAAACTAGTTGGTCTTGAAATTGTACTTCACCTCTGCCAGGTCGGCATTGGCCTTGACGATCTTGTCCTTCAGGCTGGCCTTGTAGGCTTCCATCTTCTGGGCCAGGGTCTCATCGCTCAGGGCGAGCATCTCCACGGCGAGGATGCCTGCATTCTGGGCACCGTTGACGCCCACGGTAGCCACGGGGATGCCAGGAGGCATCTGGATGATGGAGAGCATGGCATCGAGACCGTCGAGCATACCCTTGATGGGCACACCGATGACAGGCACGGTGGTGCTGGCTGCAATGACGCCTGGCAGGGCTGCTGCCATACCGGCACCGGCAATGATGACTTTCAGGCCACGCTCCTTGGCAGTCTTGGCAAACTCTTCCACCTCCACGGGAGTGCGATGAGCCGAGAAGGCATTCATCTCAAAGGGTACTTCCATCTCGTCGAGGAACTTGGCTGCTTTCTCCATAACGGGCAAGTCGCTGGTGCTGCCCATGATAATGCTTACGATAGGTTTCATATTTTGCTAAAATAGTGGTCTTACAATATTAAAACTTGGTAATCTGCTACAACTTGATAATCTGTTTTTTACATGGGCGAAATCCTCATTGGAAGATGGCCCTGAAGAAGGTCAGCGTGGTGCCGATGAAGCCACAGAGGATGCCCACTGCAGCACCCACATTGACTTGCGCCAGTGTGTGGCGTCGCAGGATGAGTCGACTCGTACCGACCACACCGCAGAGCAGGATGGACAGGATGATGGGCATGAGCGGACTTACACCGAAAAGGGCCGCGTGGGCCACGAGAAATCCGATGACACCACCGGCTCCGGCAGCATGCATGCTCACCTTCCAGAAGCAATTGATGGCCGTACAGCATATCTGTATGAGGATGGACGCGAAGATGACGTCGAGCACGAGGCCATGCACATGAAGCTGGTGGAGGATGTGAAGCAAGGCATAGTAGCAGAACAGATGGAGCACATAGGGCACGAAGCGCTCATGGCGATGCTGCCAGCGATGGGGGGATATGCGAAAAGCAGAGCGGTAGAGATAGGTGAGCAGGGTGGGGACGAAGATGGTGAAAACGGCCGTGAGGCACAGGATGTATATGATGCCGGGCAGGCCCATATACTCCAAGAAGGTGGTGAAGAAGAGTATGGCAAGGCACACCACGGGATAGTACATGGGATGGAAGATGCTGGATACCAGTTTGGCTGTCAGCACCATGGGATGTATTCTTCTTCTGTTCATCTTGCTGCAGGGCCCCTTCTCGGTCTCTCCAAAGAGAGAGGGCGCATATATTTTATAATTCGTAATTCGTAATTTATAATTCGTAATTTGTAATTCGTAATTTTCCCCTCTCCTCCCTATCTTCTCATGCGAGAGTCGGGGATGCCGAGTTGGTCACGGTACTTGGCCACGGTGCGACGCGCCACGGTGTAGCCCTTCTCTTTGAGCTTCTCGGTCAGGGCGATGTCGGAGTAGGGCTTGCGCTTGTCCTCTGCTTTCACGATCTCACGCAGGGCCTGCATGATGTGCTGTACCGAGAGTTCCTCGCCACTCTTCTCCACCTTGGTAGTGAAAAGCTTGTTGAGGGCAAAGACGCCAAAGGGAGTCTCCACCGTCTTACTCCGGCACACACGGCTGATGGTGCTGTTGTCGAGATGGGTGAGCTCGGAGACGTCCATCAGCTTCATGGGGCGTAGCATACTCCAGTCTCCTTCCAGGAAGAAGTCTTTCTGCAGGCGAAGGATGGCTCCCATGGTGAGGAGCATGGAGCGACGTCGGGTGGCCAGCGCCTCGATGAACATGCGTCCTTCCTCTATGCGGGTGCGCTGAAACTTCTGCGCCTCCAGCAGTTCCTTCTGCCACTTCTCGCTGGAAGAGTCTACGAGTAAGAGGGCGCTCTCGTCGGTGTAGTCCTCGGCCAGTGTCACACTGGGCAGGTTGCTCTCGTTGAGATGGAAGCGGAGCTCATTGTTCTCATCGATGGTCACGATGAAGTCGGGCACGATGTGGTGATTGCTCTCAGCCGGTGTGGCTCCTACGCTTCCTCCGGGTTTGGGATTGAGTCGGCGGAGCGTCTTGCGCATGGTCTCCAGTTCGGCATGTGTGAGTTTCATCCGCTTTTCTATGGCATCCCAGTGGCAGAGGTTCATCTCCTCGCTGTACTCGGTGAGGAGCCTGATGAGCTGGCTTCGCATGGGCAGGCTGTGGTCCTGCTTCACTTGTATGAGGAGGCATTCGGTGAGATTGCGTGCTCCCACGCCTTTGGGTTCGAACTGCTGGAGGATGCCCAGGATACGCTCCACCTCTTGCTCATCGGTCTGTATGTACTGATGGATCTCCAGTTCGTCGACGATACGGTGTAAGGGCAGGCGCAGGAGACCATCGCTATCGAGCGAACCGATGAGGTACTGCAAGATGTCCTGCTCGTGCTCAGTGAGTTCATACTCCGACATCTGCTCGGTGAGGATGTCGTAGAAAGTAAGCGTCTCACCCGTGTCGCGGCCTGTGTCGCCGTCGGCTTGCTGCTGAGGCTGAGGGAAGTCATCGTCACTGACATAGTCGCCCGTCTCTGGAGCATAGCAGTCGCCTGCCTCGTCGGAGTCCGTAAGGTCCTCTCCCTCGCTATCGCTGACGTCAGGGTCGGCATAGTCATTGTCGCCAGCCGACGACATGGAGGAGTCCAGCCAGGGATTCTCATCACACTCGGTCTTGATGCGGGCTAAGAGTTCCTCCACCGACAGCTCTGTGAGTTGAGCTGCCAGTATCTGCTGGCTGGAGGCAGTCTGACGCTGCTCCTGCTTCTGTACCTGAGTGGTGAAGGTTCCTTGTCTGCTTGCTGCCATGATTTGCTTTTTCGTGAGCTCTGAGTTTCTGCTGTGCATGCAGGGGCATCAGCCCAAAACTCTGCATTGCTAATGCAAAATTACATATATTTTTAATAAGACAAGCACAAATGGCCATGAAAAATGATAAGGCAGATACATATTGTCGGGCCGGCCTGTGCTTAAAGTGATGATAAAAAGTGAATGATTCGGGAAAGATACACTTCTTTTCGATGCTTCTCTCGCTGTGATGCGGGAGAAATCAGGGTACATGATTTTACATATTTTTGCATTTTATTTGTAAAAATAAAGAATATGTCGTAATTTTGCACTATTTTTAAAGACTTTACTACCCAAAGTGGCACGAAAGGTGTCACAACGTTAGCAAAATATCAGCAAAAGACAGCACAAGGGCCTCTTAAATGGCATATGGTCAGCAAGATAGTGGATATGACATGCCCGGGGGCTGAAAGTGATGGCTGGCAGATGCTGGATAAATAGATAATGGAAGAAAATTTCAGAATATGGAACACAGATTATTGTCTCTCAGATTGAGAGTCGCGACTCTGCTGCTTCTCCTGGTCTGGAGTGTGGCAGGCGTGGCGCAGAGGGTGGCTGGCAAGTCATTCAGCGGAACGGTCGTTGACGAGTTTGGCGACCCGCTGATAGGCGTGGCCGTGAGAGTGACGGAGCACAAGGATATGGGTGTGGTGACCGACGACAACGGACGGTTTGCGCTCAACAATGTGCCCTCCGATGCGAAGTCGCTCACATTAAGTTATGTGGGTATGAAGTCCAAGGTGGTCAACCTGCCCAAGGATGGCAACAAACTGTCCACCATCGTGATGCAGGAGAACACACGCGCCATCGGCGAACTTGTGGTGAACGGCTATCAGCAGATAGACCGACGCAACCTCACCTCATCTACCTACTCGGTGGACATGAAGGACATCTACATGCCAGGTGTGGCCAGCGTGGACCAGATGCTTGAGGGCAAGATACCCGACTTGATGGTAAGCACCAACTCTGGTGAGATCAACTCCACCTCACGACTCCGTGTACGTGGTACCTCAACCTTGATAGGCAACCGCGAACCGCTCTGGGTGCTCGACGGTATCATCCTCACCGACCCCATAGCGCTGAGCTCAGACGTGCTCAACGACCCCGACTACGTGAATCGTATCGGTAATGCCATCTCTGGCATCAACCCTCAGGACATCGACCGCATCGACGTGCTGAAGGATGCTGCCGCTACGGCACTCTACGGTACGCGAGCAGCCAATGGCGTCATCGTCATCACCACCAAGACCGGACGTGAAGGACGCCCCATCGTGTCGTACAACGCACAGGGTACCTATCGTGCTCGTCCAAGATATACCGACCGCAAGGTCAACCTGATGAACTCCAACGAGCGCGTGCAGTTCTCCCAGGATCTCATCGACCAGCACTATACCTATCCATCTGGCATGCCTCTCGTGGGCTATGAGTACCTCGTGCAGCAACTCTATGCACGCCAGTTGACTCAGGAGGAGTTTGACGCAGAGGTCAACCGAATAGCCGGCCTCAACACAGACTGGTTCAAGATACTCGATCACGACTCCTTCTCTCAAGACCACAGTATCAACGTGAGCGGCGGTTCGGACAAGATACGCTACTACACCTCCATCGGTCTGACCGACCAGGATGATGTCATCAAGAATACGACCAACCGCCGATACACGGCGATGGCAAAGGTCAATATCAAGTTGGCACAGAAGTTGGACATGGAGTTCAATGCCAACGGCTACGTCAACGACCGCAAGTACAATGCCGGCAGTGTCAACCCCACCGACTATGCCTACAACACAAGCCGTACCATCCCCGCTTTCAATGAAGACGGCTCGTATTCCTACTACAAGAAGTACGTGAACGGCACTGTGGGCTATCTCAACTACAACATACTCAACGAACTGGACAACAGCCAGGCCAAGCAGAGCGTGTCGAGCATCATGGCCACCCTCAACCTGCGCTACCGTCCCTTGGAATGCCTCAACTTCAACTGGACCACTTCGGTCAATACCTCTTCTTCCAACCAAGAGACCTGGTATGGCGAACAGTCATTCTATATCGGACAGCTTCGCCGATGCAACTACGGCGAGGTGCCCGATGGCAACAGTCTCTGCCCCTATGGTGGCGAACTGCAGAGTGGCAACACACGTGTGGCAGGATGGACCACTCGATTGCAGTCCAACTTCAACCAGTACTTTGGCAAGGAGCGCAACCACATGCTCAATTTCGCCTTGGGTCTGGAGCTCTCCTCCAGTCGCACGAAGGGCTATTCGCGCACCGATCGCATGTATTTTGCCGATCGTGGTGAGACCTTCATGAAGGGCATTACACCCTCGGAGTTCCCCACCTACTACGACAGTTTTGTGGCCAACAACGTGCCCACCTTGACCGACGGCCTCAACAACATCTTCTCTATGTATGGTACTTTGACCTATGCTTACAAGAACTACTTCACGCTCAATGCCAATGCCCGAAGTGACGGTTCGAATAAGTTTGGCAACCGTAGCAATGAGAAGATACTCCCCGTGTGGTCTGTCTCCGGCAACGCCAACCTGTTTGACATCCTCGACATCGAAAACGACTGGGCCGACAACCTCACGCTTAAGGCTTCCTATGGAGAGCAGGGCAACATTATCGACGGCCAGACTCCTGTGATGATCATCCGCAAGGGTTCGCTCAACCCCGTCTTCAAGGAGTTTGAGTCGACCGTATCCTCCTTCTCCAATCCCAATCTGCGCTGGGAGAAGACCCACTCCTTCAACCTCGGACTGGAGACTTCTTTCTTCAACAATCGCATACAGCTCGGGGCGGAGTACTACTATAAGCGCACCGTCGATGCCTTCCTCGACAAGACCATCTCCGATGTCAACGGTTACGACACGTACACCATCAACTCCGGTACGATAGTCAACAAGGGCTACAATATCACATGGTCGTTCACCCCCGTGAAGAAGCGTGACTTCTACTGGATACTCTCGGGCAATTTCTCGCGTGTGTACAACACCGTGAAGACGGATCCCGGCGCAGAGACCCATGAACTCAATGACTTCCTGCGCGGCACGGCCGTGGTAAAAGGACAGCCCATCGGCACGTTCTATTCTTATAAGTTTGCCGGTCTGAGCCCCATGGATGGCGGTCCTCTCTTCTACGACATGGAGGAGCAGGAGGTGGAGCTCAACAAGCTCTCCAACTACGATGCCTACACCAAGGTGCTCACTCCCTCAGGCAAGCGTGAATATGACGTGACGGGCTCGTTTACCAATACCTTCACCTACAAGCAGTGGCGTCTGGGAGTGTCGTGCTCATACGGACTTGGTGCCGACACGCGCCTCTTCCGCCTCTTCGACCACGTCTATGATGGCTACAATGCCGAGTCGAATGTGAACCGCGACCTCATAGACCGATGGATGCAACCTGGAGACGAACTCAAGACCAACATCCCTTCGCTTATCGGTAGAGGGCAACACAACTACTATTACTACAACTCACACTACTCTGCTGGCTATCCCTACTACGGAGCAGTCATCGCACAGAATCCCTACGAGATGTACGACTACAGCGATGTACGCGTGGTCAGTGCTGACTACCTGAAGATACAGATGCTCTCGCTCACCTATGAGTTTGACAAGCACATACTTCAGCGTCTGCATCTGAGCCGTCTGGCACTCACGGGATCGGGCACCAACCTCTACACCTTCTGCAACAAGGGTCTGCGTGGCCAGACTCCTACGCAGGGCGGATTTACCGAGATACAGTTGTCTGAGCGTCCCACGTTTACCGTGAGCCTAAATGTGCAGTTCTAAGCATATAAAAGTCTCGCAGTCAACAGCGCGAACGCCTATCGGTATATGACCTCAAAGTTCACCTATTATAATATAATATGATAATGAAAAAATATCTCTATATATGCATCGCATTGCTGGGTCTGAGCAGTTGTGGTGACTTCCTGGAGGAGTACTCACAAGACCTCTACTACACCCACAAGTGGGAAGACCTCGACGAACTGCTCGTGGGCAGTGGCTACCTTCCCCACGAGCCAAGCTATACACTCAGCGACAGCTATACGAGCCATTTCGGACAGTTCCTCATGATGCTCACTGACAACATTCAGGAAGTTCACACCACCTCCTATAGCAGTCAGGACTTCGATATCCAGCAGGCCGTCTTCGGTGCCTATACCTGGCAGCAGCGCATCGGTACCACCGAGACCTACACTGGCTACAATGCAGAGAATACCACCTGGACCAAGGCTTACTATCACATCAATGTGTGCAACAACATCCTGGGCAGTCTGGAGCGTCTGGAGATTGTTGATGACGAAGACCAGCAGGGCTATCACAAGGTGAAGGGCGAGGCATGCTTCATCCGTGCCTTCATTTATTTCTTCCTCAACAATCTCTACGGCAAGCCCTACGATCCCGTCACCTCGAAGACAGACTTGGGTGTGCCTCTGAAGCTGACTGAGGATGTGGAGGATGTGAAGTTCCAGCGCAATACCGTACAGGAGGTCTATGACCAGGTGCTTCTTGACCTGGATGAGGCTCGCAAGAACCTCTCTGCCTACAAGGGTGAGCACAAGAGCATCTATCGTGCCGACTACAACGCGGCACTGCTCCTCTCAGCCCGTGTGGCTCTCTATATGCAGGACTGGAAGAAGGCATCGGAGTATGCCAAGATGGTCATCGAGCGCCACCCCCAGTTGGAGGACTTGAACAGTGCTACTGAGGTCTTCGACCGTGCTACCAATCCTGAAGATATCTTCTCTATGGCTGGCAACGATAACTACGGTATCTACAGCAACGGCTGGAAGGGATTCCAAATCTCCAATGAGTTGTATGGCACCTACTCCAATGCCGACTTGCGCAAGTCGAAGTGGTTCTGGGTCAATGGTGTAAATGTGGGTCTTTGCCGCGTTGACCCCATGCCCTACTGGGGTACGCTCTATGAGAGAACCTCTCCCGACTTCTACTTTATAAACATACACAGCGCATACGACGGATCGCGTGTGGGAGTCTCCAATGTCTGTCGTCTGCGCTCTGCTGAGGCCTACCTCATCGAGGCAGAGGCTGAAGCCTACATGGGCCATGAGGATGAGGCAAAGCGTGCCATCAACCTCTTGCGTGCGAAACGCTACAAGGCAGGTTCGGACAAGATGAACATCACTTCTTCGGGCGATGA
>JAZLII010000214.1:0-11950 GCA_045617275.1 Bacteroidaceae bacterium | reverse complement strand
ACTCGCACAGCGTGACCTCATGGGATACGGAGTTCACCTTCGTGGGTACGTACCACACCATCACGGGTCAGGAGATGCTCGACGGTGAGTACTTCGCCCTCGGTGGAGGTACCCTTCACCAGACCTCTTCTTCTGCCAACGACCTCAAGCCACAGCGCTGGTACATGACCGTGACAGACCGCAATGGCAACAAGAAGAACGTCAACGAGGTCAAGGTATTCCTCTACGGTGAGGAAGACCTAGAGACCGGCATCGTGACGCTCTATGCCCAGCCCGAGCGTAGCCAGGGCATCTACGACCTCTCTGGTCGCAAGACAAGCGGCACGCAGAAGGGTGTGTACATCAAGGATGGAAAGAAAGTGATGAGATAAAGCCTCTCTCCCCGCCTTTGACACATACTCGTAGTGACATTTAGTCACTCCGACTTCCCCCGACCACTTCGTTAGGGGAGAGGGCCTCATTGCAAAGTGAGGCGAAAGGGAATACAATACAGAAACGTATGAAGAAGATATTGATAAGCCTCGTGCTAATGACGATAGTCCCCCTCAGCGTAAGCGCAGAGCTTCGCTGGGTGGGCGACATAGACAAGGACGGCAAGCTCTCGCTGAAGGACCTCACGGAGATGATCCAGGTCCTGAGGGATAGGGACAAGACGCCGGTGAAGAGCATCAAGTTCTATGACATGAATGGTGATGACAAGTTCGACGAGAAGGATATCGCGGAGCTTCGCGACATACTGCTCGGCAAGAAGGAAGGTCGCCAGCTTTGGGATGAGGAGACCATCCCCATCGGTGACAAAGACGACACACCATTTGACTAGCAACCGATTAGCATTTGCTGACCCTGCATACTTCTATGAGCCTATCCGCAAGAGTAGGCTCATTTTTTGTTGCTGGAAGATAGAAGGTGGCTTTCTTCGAGCACATTGCGTGGCTTTGCCAAGAATGTTGCATAATTAGAACGGAATGTTGCAATGAAATCGCCTTTTTTTGAGTAATTTTGTACCAAAATTAGTTTGCAACATGAAAGACATATTCCGTCAGTGGTGGTCTTACCTCGCCCTTTGCCTCGTAGGGATGGCTCCTGCAACAGTACTTGCTGCCATCTCTCCCGCACCCACCACTCCCGCACCCATCACATCCCAGATAGAACAGGTGTCGTCCACGCCCTACTACTTCAAGAGGCTCAACGTGGACGGCGGACTGTCCAACAACAGTGTCAACGTGATACTACAGGACAAGCGGGGCATGCTGTGGATCGGCACCAAGGACGGACTGAACCTCTACAACGGAATCTCCTGCCGTACATTCAGCAAGGAGAACTCGTCGCTGGGCAACAGTTTCATCACTGCCCTGCACGAGAATACCGACGGCAAGCTCTGGGTGGGTACTGACGAAGGAGCGTACGTTTATGACCCCATGATGGAGACTTTCCGACCGGTCTGCGTGCAGCAAGACGGCAAGGAGACACTGCTCAGGGGTACCGTATCCGTCATCTTGACTTCCCCCATCGGAGAGGTATGGGTGGCGTACAACGAACTGGGTCTATTCCGCTACGACGAGAAGCAGGGCATCCTGCAGAAGAGCGAGATGACCTGCGAGGGACGTGCACTCACGGCCAACGTGTCGCTCATGTCCTTCCACCTCACCGGCCAGGAGAAGCGCCTCTGGCTGGCTTACTATGAGGACAATCTCTACTATACGCGCCGTGAAGAGGGTGGGGTGTGCCATCCCTATGTGGCAGCCGACGGGAGTCAGCCCTTCCGCGGACTGGAGATCAACAGTGTACTGGTGAACATACACAACTACTCCTACATAGGCACCAACCGTGGTCTCTTCGCCATAGAACGGCAGACCAACCGCGTAGAGTGTGTGCTGCAGCAGTACGTGCGCTCATGCTGCCAGGACGGTGCCGGACAGCTATGGATAGGCACGGAGAACGGTGTGTTCATCTACAACCCCGTGACACGCCAGACCCAGCACATCGCCGCTACCTCCATGCAGGATCCCTACTCACTCTCCGACAATGCCATCTACTGCATCTACAAGGACCACGAGGACGGCATGTGGATCGGTTCGTACTTCGGTGGCATCAGCTACTACAACAATCACAACTCCGTCTTCCACAAGGTATACCCCAACGAGAAGCATCCCGCCGCAGGCCGGCGTGTGAGAGAGATATGCCAGGGACTTGGCGGCCAGCTCTGGGTGGGCACGGAGGACCGAGGTCTCTTTGTCTATGATCCTGCCACGGGCGACATAGAACCCTTCAGCCATCCCCAGCTCTATCACAACATACACGGCCTCTGCCGCATCGGCGACGAACTCTGGGTGGGAACCTTCTCGGGTGGTCTCTCGCGCATCAACCTGCATACCCGTCAGCTCAGGCACTATGCCCAGGGAGACGGTCCAGGCAAACTCCCGCCCAGCAGTGTCTTCTGCATCTGCCATACGAGTACGGGCGAGATACTCCTGGGTACCATCGGCGGAATATACCGCTACCGGGCAGCCGACGACAGCTTCGAGCACCTGCCTGAGCTGACTGGTGAATTCGTGTACTACATGATGGAGGACCATCTGGGCAGCATTTGGTATGCCACCTTCAACAAGGGTCTTTACCAGCGCGACATACGCACGGGCCGACTGCAGCACTACATGCCCGAGGAAGGCAATGAGCAGAGCATACCCTACCACAAGGTGACGAGCCTCTTCGAGGACAGCCGCTACAGGGTGTGGATATGCACCCAGGGCGGGGGATGCTGCAGCTACGACACCCGAACCCACGTCTTCAAGCGCTACGATACCAGCCGAGGTCTGCCCAGCAACGTGGTGATGCGCGTGGTGGAGGACCAGCAGGGTACGCTCTGGCTCACGACCAACCGTGGACTGGTGAGCATGAATCCTGACACCGAGGAGCTCCGTCTCTTCACCACAGCCACCGGTCTGCTCAGCGATCAGTTCAACTACCAGTCGGGTCTCATGGGGCAGGACGGTACGATACACCTGGGCAGCATAGACGGACTGGTGAGCTTCAAGCCTCAGAACCTCCGTCGCGGACAGGTGGTGCCTCAACTGGTGGTGAGCGACTTCTACGTCTTCAATGACCGCGCCCAGATAGGCGAGGAGGGAGCCCTGAGACGAAGCATCATGACTTGCGACAGCGTGGAACTGGCAGTGGATCAGAACACCTTCTCCGTGCGTGCCGCAGTGCTCAGTTTCCCCTCACCTCGCATGAATGAGATACTCTATCGCCTCGACGGCTACGATGCAGAGTGGCAGAAGCTCGTAGGCACCGACCTCATACGCTATGCCAACCTCAGCAATGGTACCTATCACCTGCACATCAAGGGGCGCAGCAGCGACGGTCTGGAGACTCAGGAACGTGTGATACACATCTACATACGTCCGCCCTTCTACCTCACCGTGTGGGCCTACCTTATCTATGCCCTCTTGTTGGTGGGCGTGGGCTATACCTTATATAAATATACGCACGCTAAGACGGTGCGCAAGCATGAGGACGAGATGGAACGTGTGAGACGCGACAGCGAGCGCGAACTGTATGGCGCCAAGATAGAGTTTTTTACCAACGTGGCCCACGAGATACGCACCCCGCTCACGCTCATCAAGAGTCCGCTGGACAACGTGCTCTCCTCTCCCGAGGTGACACCCTCCATGAGAGACGATCTGGAGGTGATGCAGCTCAATACCGACCGTCTGCTCGAACTGGTCAATGAGCTCCTCGACTTCCGAAAGACCGAAGCCAAGGGCTTCCAAATGCACTTCACCCAGTGCGACCTGGTGGGTCTGCTCCACTATACCCACACCCGCTTCCTTCCCTTTGCCCGTCAGCAGGGGCTCACACTGACCGTGGAGTGCCCTGAGACTTTGATAGCGAGTGTAGACCGCGAAGGATTTACGAAGATAACGAGCAATCTGCTCTCCAATGCCATCAAGTATGGCGGCACCGAGGTGCACGTGAAGCTCTCTCTGCAGGGCGACGCCGTGGAACTGCAGGTGAGCAACGACGGTGAGGTGGTACCCTTGCAGATGCGCGAGGAGATATTCCGCTCCTTCACCCGTCTCAACGATGGCAATACGGCTCAGAAGTCGGGTAGCGGTGTAGGCCTCACGCTGGCTCGCTCTCTGGCAGAGCTCCATGAGGGCACCTTGCAGATGGACGATGACCTCACCTGCAATCGCTTCGTGCTCCGCTTGCCTCTCCACCACGAGGACACGGAGGACACCGTAGCCACTCCAGTGGAGGAGAACGCAGAGATAGCCGAAACAGGCTACCAAGAGGATCCCTCAAGCTACACCTTGCTCGTGGTGGACGACAACCAGGAGATGCAGACCTTCGTGCGCCGACAGCTGGTAAGCCGATACCGGGTGCTCACCGCTTCCAACGGACAGCAGGCCTTGGAGCTGCTCAAGGAGGAGACGGTGCACCTCATCATCAGCGATGTGATGATGCCCGTGATGGACGGCATGGAACTGTGCAACAGGGTGAAAAACGATCTCAATACAAGCCATATCCCCGTGATACTGCTCACGGCCAAGGTGGGTATGCAAGCCATCATCGAAGGTCTGCAGCAGGGCGCCGATGCCTACATCGAGAAGCCATTCTCCATCGAGCACCTCCGTGCCAGCATCGAAAACCTGCTCAAGTCGCGTGAAATGCTACGCACGGCCTACCGCAACTCACCCCTCACACAGACGAGTCAGGTGGTGGTGAGCAAGGCCGACGAGGAATTCCTCGGACATCTGCACGAGGTGGTACTCTCCAATATGCGCGACTCCGACTTCAACATCGACACCATGGCCTCTGAGATGGCCATGAGCCGCTCTTCGCTCAACCGCAAGATAAAGGCTCTGCTCGACATCTCACCCAACGACTACATCCGCATAGAGCGACTCAAGCATGCAGCAGAACTGCTCCAAAGCGGTCAGTACAAGATCAACGAGGTGTGCTATATGGCGGGATTCAACACCCCGAGCTATTTCTCCAAGTGCTTCCAGAAGCAGTTTGGCGTACTGCCCAACGAGTACGGCAAAAAGTGACCTGAAGGCTCCATCCGTGACGGAGTGCACCGCTATCCGCTGATAGAAGAAAATGAGCGAAAGATGCAAAAATCAGTTCAAAATGATGATTTTCGGCCTATATTGAAGGAATTCTTGACCTTTTAGACCTAAAAATGATATGCTTTGCTGAACTTACGTAGTAATTTTGCCATGCATTTCAACACGGATTACGAACCCTTCAAAATGATAAATGTATGAAACTATTGAGCAAACTACTGATGACATGTGCACTTCTGGCCACGACCATGAGTGCCATGGCCGTCACGTTGCAGAACGATCAGTTGCAGGCAGTCCTCAAGCTGAAGGTGCCTGGCAATGCAGCTAAGGCATACACGCTCTCCCTCCGTGACAACGGCACATGGTCGGCCTCTGAGTCGCTGCCAGTGACTGTCACCCAGAAGGTGGAGCAGGTGCAGGGAGATGCTCGCATGACCGTAAGCATCACCGCGCAGGAGAACGTATTCTTCCACTTCAGCGAGCGCTATCAGACGGCGGTGAAGCACAGCGAGGCACAGTTCTATATGCCCGGCTTCTGGTACCGCCAGAATCTCCGTTCGCCCAAGGAGTCACCCTCCTTCCATACCTCTGAGAGCTGGCTCTTCCGCGAGGATCGTCTCAGCAGCCCTCTGGTGTCGGTGTTTGACCCCAGCCAGGGCGTGAGCTACAGCATCATGCGCCATGACACCCATGAGACCGACGCCCTCACCACCCATACCGAAGGAGAGGTCATCGTGTCGGGCAAGACCACTGTGGGACACCTGGGCTTCGAGAATATCGGTGGCAAGTCGGCCCTTTGCTTCGGTTTCCCCTACGCTGAGGCACCCAAGACCTACAATCGCAAGCTTACCCTCTCCCCCTATATAGAGGCTTATCAGTCGCTCAAGAAGGGCGAGACCATCACGCTCCACTGGACGCTCCATGAGCAGAAGGCTGCCAACTTCGGCGAGAGTGTGCGCTACGCCTGGGAGTACTGCTATGACCAAAACCGTCCTACACCCGTAGAGACAGGCTATAGCGACGAGATGATGAAGCGCGTGCTGAGCAACTTCTTCAAGGAGAGCTTCGTATCGGAACACGCCACTCACTACTATGCCGGCGTGGAACTGGAGACTTCCACCTGCGCACCTACGGACGTATGTGAGATAGGTTTTATCGGACGTGTACTGCTCAATGCCTTCAACGCCCTTGAGTATGCCGAGCAGACGGGCAATCAGCAGATGGCAGAGCAGGCCCAGAGCATCTACAGCACGTTCTTGAAGAACGGGTTTACCAAAGAAGGATTTTTCAACGAGGCCCGTCACTTCGTAAGAGGCTGGCAGGAGGACCGCCTGAGCATACGCCGACAGAGCGAAGGTGTATACGCCGTGCTGCTCTATCTGGACTACGAGAAGAAGCAGGGGCGCAAGCATCCCGAGTGGGAGGAGAAGATGAAGTACATCCTCACCCAGATACTCTCCATGCAGAAGGAAGACGGCAGCGTACCTCGCAAGTTCACGGCACAGAAGGAGGCCGTGGACCCCACTGGTGGCAGTACACCCAGCGTCACGGCCCCCCTGGTGATGGCCTACCGATACTTCGGCAACAAGCAGTACTTGCAGGCTGCCAAGCAGACCGTGGCCTATCTGGAGCGAGAGATCATCAGCAAGAGCGACTACTTCTCTTCTACGCTCGATGCCAACTGTGAGGACAAGGAGGCTGCACTGGCTGCCACTACGGCTACCTATTATCTCTCGCTGGTCACCAAGGGTCAGGAGCGTCAGTACTATGCCGACCTCTGCCGTCAGGCCAGCTACTTCGCCCTCTCCTGGTACTACACTTGGGATGTACCCTTTGCACAGGGACAGATGCTGGGCGACCTGGGCTTCAAGAGTCGCGGATGGGGCAACGTGTCGGTGGAGAACAATCACATCGACGTCTTCGTCTTCGACTTTGCCGACATTCTGAAGTGGCTGGCCAAGGAGTTCAGCGAACCACGTTTCAGCCAGTTCAGCAGCGTCATCAGTTCGTCGATGCGCCAGTTGCTGCCCTTTGAAGGTCATATGTGCAATATTGGCAAGGTGGGCTTCTATCCCGAAGTGGTACAACACACCAACTGGGACTACGGACGCAACGGTAAGGGATTCTACAACAACATCTTTGCTCCAGGCTGGACCATCGCCTCACTCTGGGAGATGCTCACACCCGGCAGAGCAGAAAACTATCTGAAGAAGTGAAAAAGCTACTCTATATACTTACGCTCGCTTGCATGGGGCTTTGGGCTTGTACCGAGAACATCGATATGAGCAATCGCTATGTGTTTGAGGAAAACACCGTGGCAAGCTACCTGCAGAGCCATCCGGAGTACGAGGAGTACGTGGCCTTGCTGGAGCGTGTGCCCATCAGCAGTGTCACCTCGAGTACCGTGGGTCAGCTACTCTCTGCACGCGGACATTTCACCTGCTTTGCTCCCACCAATGAGGCCATCCATGCCTACCTGCAGACCCTCGTGGAGCAGGGCATCATCAGCGCTCCCTCTTGGGATGCTTTCGACGATCCCCGCGTGAAGGACAGCATCTGCACGGTCATCGTGATGAACAGTGTGATAGACGGTCGCGACGAGGTGTGGTATGAGACGGGTTCGTTTCCCAGAGAGAGTTCGGAGTTTGATCTCACCAACATGCGTGACCGAAAGCTCTCTGTACACTACGGGGCCAATCCCGACTCCATCTACATCAACAGCACCTGCCTCATAGACCTCAAGAACCGTGACATCACGTGCCTCAATGGCATCGTACACCAGATGCACAGCGTGGTACTGACCAACGACCAGAGCATGGCACAGGTACTGCTCGAGGCCATCGAAGGCCGACACAGCGACTACCAGGTGATGGGCCGACTCATACAGGCCTGCGGACTGATGGACACCCTGAGCCAGAAGCGCGATGAAGCCTACGAGCGTGCCTACCTCACAGGGATGGTGCAGGACTATGCCGCCAACGGACTGCAGAGCACTACCGACGGTACCTGCTACGTACCCCAGCATCGCAAGTACGGCTTCACCCTCTTTGCCGAGCCCGACCGCTTCTGGGAGGAGACCTTGGGCAAACAGGCTTCCAGCATCACCGTAGACGACGTGGTGGACTGGGTGGTGGCACAGGGCTTCTATCCTGAGGCACGCAACGATGGCGACTACACCAAAGAGCAGAATGTGCTCAACCAGTTCGTCACCTATCATCTCCTGCCCATGCGTATACCCAACAACAAGCTGGTCTTTCACAACAACGAGCGCGGCTTCCGTGTGGGTACCGGTACGAGCTACACGATACCCGTCATGGAGCACTATACCACCATGGGCAAGCCCCGTCTGCTCAAGATATACCAGAGCCAGGAGACCACATTGGCCATGATGGGACAGCCCCACTCGGGCATCTATCTCAACCGTTTCCCCACGCTCGATGACCGTCGTGAGGGCACCTACCACGAGACGGGCTGTGAGCCCGGCAGGGTGGGCAACCTCATCCTCGACCATACCGACAATCTCAGTGAGTTCAACACCGAAAACGGCATGATCTATCCCATCGAGGGCGTGCTGGCCTACACTGAGGAGGTGCGCCGTGGTCTCGGACAGAGTCGCATACGCTTCGACGCCATGAGCATGTTTCCCGAGACCATGACCAACGACATCCGCCAGAACAGCATCATCTCTGCCCGCACGCAGAATGTGGCCTTCCCGCAGGACAATGTGTACAAATACCTCGAAAACCTTTCCATCAACGAGCTCACGCGCACCTTCTGCTACTTCGGTGCATGGGGACTCAACTGGAACAACCTCCAGGGTGACGAGATCAAGGGCGTGGGTCAGTACGACATCACCTTCAAGCTTCCTCCCGTGCCCCGTAGCACCACCTATGAGATACGCTATAAGGTGCTGGCCAATCAGGACCGCGGTGTCTGCCAGATATACTTCGGCACCGACCCTGACAATCTCCCCATCGCCGGCATACCTATGGACCTCACCATTGGTGGCAAGGAGCGCTATGCTGCCACAGGCGCCGTGCCCAGCATCTCTGGATGGGAGATGGATGAGCTCGATGAGGACTACAACAGCGAGGTGGACAAGAAGATGCGACAGAACGGCTTCATGAAGGGCCCCATGTACTACTGGGACGGCTCCATCACCAGTCGTCAGCAGCACTGGAATGTGCGCCGCATCATCGTGCGTCAGCCCATGGATCCCAACAAGCAGTACTACCTGCGCTTCAAGTCGTGCATCGACAGTGAGCAGAAGGAGTTCTACATGGACTACCTGGAGTACTGTCCCAAGGAGGTATATGACAACCCCAACAAGCCGGAGGACATCTGGTAGTGAAATTGAAGGCTGCGAATGAGCGAGAGCCAATCGTTGAAGTAAAAACAAATCGAGAAATCGTAGAATCGAAATATCGAATTAACAAAAACACAATAAGATAGAATGAAAAAGATACTGACCCTGGCCATCTTTGCCATCATGACGCTTGCAGGAAAAGCGGATGAGGCTTATCGTGACGGACATGTACGCTTCACGCTGATCGATGAGGGTACCATCCGTCTGGAGTATGCCCCCGACGGCCAGTTTGTGGACAACAAGAGTTTTGTGGCTGTCAATCGCGATTATCCTACGGTGAAATATACCAAGAAGGAGAACGCCAAGCAGGTGGTCATCACCACGAGCAAGATGACGGTGACCTATCAGAAGACCAACGGCCCCCTCACGGCTCAGAATCTCAGCATCGTCTCTGCCAAGGGCTTGAGCAAGGCATTTTCGTGGAAGCCCGGCATGGAGCAGAAGGGCAACCTCAAGGGTACCTATCGTACACTCGATGGCTTCAATGGCGAGAAGCATATGTATGAGAATCAGCGCCCTCTGCCCTTTGAGGACGGACTGCTCGCTACCGACGGATGGACCCTGGTCGACGACTCCAAGGGTCTGCTCTTCGACGGCAGTGCCGACTGGGACTGGGTGACGGAGCGCAAGAGTGCCGTAGGCGCACAGGACTGGTACTTCATGGCCTACGGTCATGACTACAAGGCTGCGCTGAAGAGCTATACGAAGTTTGCCGGACGTGTACCCCTTCCTCCCCGCTATGCCTTTGGCTACTGGTGGAGCCGCTACTGGAGCTACAGCGACCAGGACTTCCGCGACCTGCTGGAGAACTTCCGTCAGTGCGACATCCCCCTCGACGTGCTTGTCATCGACATGGACTGGCACCCCATCAGCGAGCAGGCCGGTGGTGGCTGGACAGGATGGGACTGGAATGAGCGTCTCTTCCCCGACTATAAGCAGTTCCTCTCCTACCTCGACCAGCAGGGTGTGAAGGCCACGATGAATCTTCATCCCGCAGACGGTGTACGTCCCTTTGAGAAGAAGTATGAGGAGTTTCGTCAGCGCATACAGATGCCTGCAGGCGAGACCCGTGAGTGGCTCGGTAGCGACAAGCAGTACGTGAAGGCCCTCTTCGACACCTATCTGCATCCCTACATGGAGGACGGTGTGGACTTCTGGTGGCTCGACTGGCAGCAGTGGCTCAACGACAAGAAGATACCCGAGCTGAGCAACACCTGGTGGTGCAACTACATCTTCTTCTCCGACATGGAGCGCAATGGCAACAAGCGTCCCATGCTCTACCACCGTTGGGGTGGCCTGGGCAATCACCGCTATCAGATCGGTTTCTCCGGCGACTCCTATATCACCTGGGAGAGCCTCCGCTTCCTGCCTTACTTCAACAGCACGGCTTCCAATGTGCTCTACGGCTACTGGAGCCACGACATCGGCGGCCATCAGAGCATGAAGAGCGGTACGCCAGTGCCTGCCGAACTCTATACTCGCAGCATGCAGATGGGTCAGTACCTGCCCATCCTCCGTACCCACAGTACCAAGGATGCTGCGCTCAACAAGGAACCCTGGGCCTTCGACCAGAAGACCCGTGAGCGCTTGAAGAACGTGGTGGATGGTCGCTATGCCCTCGTGCCCTACATCTATACCATGGCGCGCAAGGACTATGAGACGGGTATCTCACTTTGCCGCCCCATGTACTACGACTATCCCGAGGCCAAGGAAGCCTACGACTTCCGCAATCAGTATATGTTTGGCGACCAGATGATGATAGCTCCCGTGACCGACAGCGTCAGCGTGGACGACGGCTATGCCCGCCTCAAAGTGTGGTTGCCCGAAGGAGAATGGCTCGAGTATGAGACCGGCGAGATGCTCAAGGGCGGCCAGACCGTGGAGCGTGCCTTCACGCTCGACGAGTACCCCGTCTACATCAAGGCTGGAAGCATCTTGCCTTATTATGGTAAGATAGACAACCTCAACGGCACCAAGCAGCCCGTCATCGTGCGTGTCTTCCCCGGTGCCGACAAGGGCGAGTTCACGCTCTATGAGGACAATGGTGAGGACCCCAACTATGCCTCGCAGTATGCCGAGACCAAGCTCTCGTACCTGCGTCAGGGCAACAAGTTGACCGTCAATATCGCAGCGCGTGAGGGTCAGTACAAGGATATGCCCTCTCAGCGCCACTACACCGTGGCTCTCCCTTGCCAGATGGCTCCCTCGCGTGTGGAGGTCAATGGCAAAGAGGCCGGTTTCACCTACGACGGCTACAATGTGGAGGCTTCCATCGATCTGGGCGATATCAACTGTGGTGCAGGGGCCTTGGTAGAGGTGACCTTCCCCGAGTCGCAGACCGTGGTGACCGACGGCGTGAAGGGCAAGATGCATCGTATACGTACGGCTGTGGCCGACTTCAAGCAGGCCGACTGTGGTATGGTCTATACGGAGAACTTCGGCTATCTGGAGGCTGCTCCTCTGCGCATGACCTATCATCCCGAGCAGCAGGAGGAGACCCTGAAGACCT
>JAZLII010000213.1:0-11614 GCA_045617275.1 Bacteroidaceae bacterium | reverse complement strand
AAGATTGTAGCCATCCACAATCAGAGTGGAGAGGAAAGCCAGCCCTGGCTACTTTCGGAGGCTCAGCTCAAGAGCGGTAACTACTCCTTACGACAGGCAAAGGGAGAAGGAAACTCTCTCGGACGCATGATATTCCGCTTTCCCAATGACTTTGCGGTCTACCTGCACGACACCAACAACCCCAGCGCCTTCAACCGCACAGTAAGAGCCCTGAGCCATGGTTGCATCAGACTGCAGCGCCCTCTCGATCTGGCCATCTTCCTCATGGACGATCCCGACGAGTACACCGTGGACATGATGCGCATCGCCATAGGTAAGAGTCCGCTCGGAGAAAGAGGAAAAAAAGTCATAGAGGAAAATCCAGACCACGAAGGCCTGAGTGGCTACACCTACAATCCTTCGGTTCCGGTCTATCTGGACTACTACACCCTATATCCCGACTTCAAGGATGGGCAACTCCGATCTCACGCCGACTACTACGGCTACGACAAGGAGATCGAAAGGATACTCAACCAGTTCTAAAGTTCCACCCATTCTTAAACCATTTACTTCAAGAATTGTCCTAATAACAACAGCATGGACGAAGCAACACTCATAAAAAGATTGAGCGACGAGCGCACACGAAGCGAAGCCTTCACCCAGCTGGTCAAGATGTACCAGGAACCGCTCTACAATCAGATACGTCGCATGGTATTGGTCCATGACGATGCTGATGATGTGTTGCAGAACACCTTCATCAAAGCCTGGACCGGACTGGAGAACTTCAGAGGAGACTCCAAACTGTCCACCTGGCTATATCGTATCGCGGTAAACGAGTCGCTCAATTTCCTGGAGAGGCATCGCAAGACTCAGACAAGTATCGACAGCGAGGACGCCTTCGGACAAGAGATTGCCAACACGCTCCAAAGCGATCCATACTTTGACGGAGACGAGGTTGAGCTACAGCTTCAGCAAGCCATAGCCCTGCTACCCGAGAAGCAACGTGCGGTGTTCAACATGAAATATTTCCAGGAAATGAAATACGAAGAGATGAGCGTCGTACTGGGGACCAGCGTAGGAGCCCTGAAAGCCTCATACCATCATGCCGTAAAGAAAATTTCCGATTTTTTCAAACTTCACGATTAAACCAATACAGATATTCCGTATCTAACTAACTAGAAAGGAAAAAAAATGATAGAAGAAAACAAGTTAAGACAGCACATTGGCATGAACGAACCGTTCAAGGTTCCGGAAGGCTACTTTGACAGTTTTGCAGACCGTCTGCAAAGCCGTATTGAGCAGTTGCCTCAGGCCAAGATGCAGACCAGACATGTCCATCTTGTGCCAAAAGCATGGTTTGCGGCAGCAGCAAGCATCGTTGTTGTGGCCTCTGTGGGTCTCTCTATTATGCTTCCTAAATGGAAGGGAGGGCAGCCCGATGCCTCCAACACAGCTCATACAGAGACAGCCATCGCCGCTGAAAGCAACCTGGCAGAAGCAGAGGATGGCTACATCTACGACGAGTTGGACTACGCCATGATCGACAACAACGAGATAGCATACTATCTCACTGAGTACTAAGATTTTTCATTCGTTGCAGTTTCAAAACAGGAGTAGTCGAAAAACTAATCAAACATGAAAAAAAGAATTTTTGCAATCATGATGTTTCTGCTGGCCCTGATGCCTGCCATAGCGCAACAGCATCAAGCCAATGGAAATCCACAGATGCCCAAATTCGATCCGCAAGAGTTCACCAAGCGCATGGAGGGGTACATCGCCATGAAGGCAGGACTGACTCGCGAAGAGTCAGACAAGTTCTTCCCCATCTACCGTGAGTTCAAGCAGAAGCAAAGGGACTTGACCTTCAAGCAGCAGCGCTTGAAGCGAGAGAAGCCTGCCAACGACAAGGAGTACGAGAATGTCGTGATCCAAATCGCCAACCTCAGCGTCCAGATTGCCAAACTTGAGCAAACGTACTTCCCCAAGATGTGCAAGGTCATCCCTGCCAAGAAGGTGTACATCGTACTTCAGGCCGAAAACGACTTCCATCGTGACCTCATCATGCAACCTCAATGGGGAGGAAACCAAAGAGGCACCACTCCACAAGGTCAGAGGGGTAGCGCTCCTCAGCAGTGGGGCGGTCAAAGAGGAGGTGCTCCACAGCAGCAGTGGGGTGGTCAGAGAGGCAATACTCCTCAGCAGTGGGGCGGCCAGAGAGGCAACAATCCACAGTGGGGAGGAAACAACGGACAGCAGAAGAAAAACTAAGACACAGATATAGCAAAAGAGGCAGCCATAGGGTTGCCTCTTTTCGTATTTATATAAGTGACGTATATGTATAAATGATCACAAGTTTTTGGGGGATGCTTACGCCACCTCGCCCTTCCCATCAAAGGTTCCCCGGCATCTGGTTTCCCATCATCGGTTGTAGAGAGAAGGCGGGAGTCAGGCCCTCTGCTCTTCACAGTCGTTTGGCCTCATTCCAGAGCGCATCCATCTCAGCGAGTGTCATGTCCTTGAGATCGCGGCCTTGCTCTTTTGCCTTAGCTTCTACATAATTGAAACGCTTGATAAACTTCTTGTTCGTGCGCTCCAGTGCGTTGTCGGGATTGATGTGGTAGAGTCTTGCCGTATTGATGAGACTGAAGAGGAAGTCGCCAAACTCGTCGGTACTTTTTTCCTTATCCTCACGGTCTAGCTCCACGCGAAGTTCGCCAAGCTCCTCCAAGACCTTGTCCCACACATCCTCTCGCTTTTCCCAGTCAAAGCCCACGTTTCTTGCCTTGTCTTGTATGCGATATGCCTTGATCAAAGAAGGCAGTGCCTCGGGTACACCGGAAAGCACGGTCTTGTTGCCATCCTTCTCCTTCTGCTTGATCTGCTCCCAGGTCTTCAGCACCTCGCCGGCATCCTTAGCCACGGCATCGCCATAGACATGCGGGTGACGGAATATCAGTTTGTCGCAAAGCTGGTTGCAGACATCGGCTATGTCATACTGCTGGTTTTCGCTACCTATCTTGGCATAGAACACCACATGCAGAAGCACATCTCCCAGTTCTTTGCAGATATTCTTCTCGTCGTGCTTTATCAGCGCATCACACAGTTCAAATGTCTCTTCTATCGTGTTGGGACGAAGACTCTCGTAGGTCTGTTTCTTATCCCAGGGACACTTCTCGCGAAGATCGTCCATCACATCTAACAGACGGCCAAAAGCCGCCATTTTTTCTTCTCTACTATGCATAGTCCTTATTTGAAAGATATCATATCACAAAATTAAGCATTTTATGGAATATGACACCAACATACATGGAAAAATGAAGGCTTGTGGCAGAAAAAAGTGCAAACATTTGCGTAAGAGCAACATTATTCTTACATTTGTAGGAGAATACAAATTCCTAAACACCGCTTTTCCAAACATTTAAACCATGAAGAAAAAACTTTCCATTCTTGCGATGTCGCTCATGCTGGCAAGCTCCAGCTGGGCAACTATCACTGGGGACGGCACCTACTTTCTCTACAACGTGGGTGCTGGAAAATGGCTGAACTTTGGAAGTTCCAATGGCCAGACTGCCACGTTCTACAAGCATGGCACCCCGCTTACCATCACAAAGACAGCTGAGGGCTATACCTTCCAGGCTCCTTTTTATGATGCTAAGAACTACCTGACTGCCTCAGGTACGATGGGCGATGTGACCAGCCTTTCCATCACGGAAGTAAGTCAAGGCGTCTACACCATCGGTAGCGGCGCCACTCTCCTGGGCTACGATGGCACGACCGACCTCAACCAAGCTCCCTATTCCACCCTGACCGTCAAGACCGACCTGACCGACGCTACGAGTCTCAATGCCCAGTGGCAGATCCTCTCGAAGGAGGAGATGCTGGCCCAACTCAGTGCCAAGGGGGAGAACACAGATGCTCGGGACGCCACCTTCATGATCCAGAGTCCCAACTTCCACCGCCACGATGCAGGTTGCTACAACACTGCCCCCAACGGCAAACAGGTCTGGATGGGTATGAGTAGTGGCAATCACGGTTATGCTGCTGGCTATGAGGCCGACTACTGCGGTTTCGTCTTCAACACGGCAGATGTGACCATCTACCAGGATATCACGGGACTTCCCGCCGGTATCTACGAACTTAGCGTGCAAGGTTTCTCACGCTATGGTAGCAACACCGACGCCACAGGCACCTATGCCGGCAGTACGCCTCAGGCTACCCTCTTTGCAGGGGAAGAGAGCACACCTTTGATGAAGCTGACCGACGACCTCGCAGCCAGCGGGTTCTATGCCAACAACAAGAAGTTCGGTGACGGATATGTGCCCTATTTCAACAATGATGGCGGAAAGACCACAAGCAACTCCAACGTGGAGGCTTGCAAGGCATTCGACTATGGCATGTTCAGCAACAACACCCTTCGCGTGACCGTAGGAGGTGAGGGCACACTGCGTATCGGCATCAAGGTACCCTCAGATGCACGCACCAACTCTTGGACGGCTTTTGACAATTTCGAACTGAAATATTACGGTCCGCTGTCTTCCATCTCTGAGGAGATGCAGGCCGAACTGCTTGCCAGCGTACCAGAGGGCAAGATGAATGCCAGCATCAAGGAAGCGCTCGACCAGGCCGTTGCATCTTTCAAGGCTCAGGTCAATGTAGACACCTACAACGCCCTGGGTGCTGCCATAGCCAATGCTAAGGCCAGCATGGAGGCATACAAGGCTGTGAAGGAAGCACTGGATAAAGCAGAGGCCACCGAGCTCAATGCCCCTGCCAAGGAGCACCTCAATGCAGCACTTGCAAGCATTGTGAAAGCATACGAAGAGGGCACTCTCGAGGGTGACGGAAGCGTGGAGACCGAAGCTATTGCCGAGGCCATCAAGGCTGCCATCATCGAGAACAGCGCCGACTCTGCCGACAAGACCAGCCTCATCGTCAATCCTAAGTTCGACGACGGCAAGAATGGTTGGAAGGGCGACTTCGGTACAGGTGCAGTGAAGGCAACATCGGTCAATCCTCTTGTTACGGCCTACGGCGGCACCTTCGACATCTACCAGGATATTGAGGGACTGCCCAATGGTACCTACAAGTTGCAGGTACAGGCCTTTACCCGCCCCATCGACCACGATGCAATGGTGACAGCGCTCAACGAAGGTAAGGCTCTCAACAATGAGACTTACCTCTATGCCAACGAGAGCGAGAAACTGGTAAAACTGATCATCGAGGAATACGGTACCACCAATGCCTGGGGTAAGGAGTTTGCTACGGGCAAGTATGCACCCAACAGCTCAGGCGATGCCGCTCAGGCATTCAACGCCGGTCTGTATGAGAATGAGATGCTCTTCGTCGTTACCGACGGTAAGGCACGCATCGGTATCCGTCAGGATGCTACCGACGGTACTCCCTATGTGGGCTACGACAACTTCCGTCTCCTCTACGTCTCTTCCGACACCACGCTGCCCGAGGAGGAAAAAGATCCCTTGACCAGTGCCGACATCATGGCATGGCTCAACGCTTGCAAGAAAGTAGCTTCTCAGGCAACGGACCACACGGCCTTCGACCAGGCTTACGAGGCAGCTTCTGCCGCACTCAGCCAGACCGACCTTACGGAAGAGCAACTGCTTTCCATCAAGGCCAACGCTACGTCTGCTTTGGCTACCTTGCTGAAGACTGGCGATACCGCTACAGGACTCTTCGACCTCACTCCTTTGGTGGCCAATGTTACCTTCGACTCCAACCTTGAGGGCTGGAACACAGCCAAGCCTTTTGCTTGGAATAGCATCGGCGTAGCACAGTTGAGCGGTGCTCAGAAGGGTGGCAAGCTCACTCAGATCCTGGAAAGTATGCCTGCTGGTAAGTACCAGCTCAAGGTTCAGGGATTCTACCGCCAGAGTGGCTGGAAAGAGGGTCTCTACGAATACGAGCACGGCAACAAGATCGAGAAACTGGCCCTCGTCTTCAACGACACACAGAAGAGCGTGAAGAGCTTGTTTGAGGACGGACGCAGTCTGCTCGCCTCTGCCAACATCTCTCGTACGGAGGATGTGGGTAGCACCGTCGACGGTCGCGGATTCCCCCACTTGCTTTCTAAGGTTCAGGACATCTTCAAGCCCGGCCACTACTGGAACTATCTGGAGGCAGAACTGAAGGAAGACGGCGACATCAACTTGGGTGTAGTGCTGTCAGAGACTGACCGTGAGGACAACTGGGCCGTACTCGACAATTTCCGCCTCTACTACGGTGAGCAGAAGCCCGTAGTGCTCTCAAGCACCAGCTATAGCATCAAGGAAGACGGTCCCGCAGAAGTAAAGATCGTCAAGCACTTTACAGCCGACGAGCTCACTCCCTTCTCTGCTCCTTGCGACATCCCCGGCTCTCTCTTCAAGGCTGTATATGAGATCGGAAGTCTCAATTTTGACAAGTCCAATAGCAGCATGACACTCTATCCCGTGGAGAACGTCCGTGCAGGTGTGCCTTGCTGTGTGATCACCAGCACCGACATGGATACCCTCTTCGTAGGACAAACCGTACTTCGTGCCATGGAGCCCGATGCTATGCAACTCATCTGGGACGGTGGTCTCATCACTTCTACAGGCAAGGCATTCAACTGGCGCAATACCGACCTCACCGGCACCCAGCGTGCTTCGACCCTGTTCAAGAAGGTGGAATATGTTGACCCCAGCAACATGACATTTACGGCCAACATGACCAACCACCAGGTGCGTATGTTCCTTAGCAAGAAGTACACACAGAGTGCATCCAGCATCGTCTCCACCTACAATCAGCCAGCTCCTGCACGTCGCGACGTCTCTCACTCCATCGGTATCCCCGTACCCGCAAGCAAGTCCGAGGGTGCTTCCGTGAAGTATAGTCTCAGCGAGGACATGAGCGATGCCAAGAGCGTGGATGTACAGCATGGCGCCACCGTCTGCTACCTCCCCAACCTCGTACCTGGCCACACTTACTACTTCGAGCTCACCCAAGGCGGAGAGAGCATCGAGAAGGGTCAGTTCACCGTGGAAGGTCCTTTGCGTCAGATCTATGCTCCCAGCGTCTACAACATCCGTGACTTCGGTGGTTGGACCATGCAGGACGGACGCATCACCAACTACAGCCTCATCTACCGTGGTGGTGAGGTCAACGGTTTCCATGCTCCCTATCAGAAGGATGTTGAGTCGTTGAAGGAACTGGGCATCGGTGCCGAGATCGACCTTCGCTACAATGACTCCTACGACCAGGACCGTGAGACAGGCAAGTCGGGCTTCGGCTTCGTAAAGGGCGACACCTACTACTTTGCCGGTGCCAACGACTATACGGCCGACAACTTGAAGGATGCCGGCACTCAGGGCCGACTGAAGGATGAGTTCCGCTTCCTCATGAAACACATCCGTGAGGGCAAGGGTGTATACTTCCACTGCGTATTTGGTGCAGACCGTACCGGCTTCTTCGCCGTGCTGCTCCAGGGACTGCTGGGCTTCACGCTCAACGACCTCTACCACGACTACGAGTTCACCTCATTTGCCGCTCCCGCAGGCAATCGCAACAAGAGTTCCATCCAGGAGCGTATCGCTGTCATCCAAGCTTATTCTGGCAGCACCTTGCGCGACAAGTTTGAGAACTACTGGGTCAACACCGTGGGCATCACCAAGGATGAGGTGGAGGAGTTCCGCAGCATCATGCTGTCCGACCCCACCCCCGATGCCATCGTAGAGGTCATCCCCGCTGAGGATGGCGGGGGCGAACTGGCCATCAAGAATGTGTTCACCGTCCACGGTACGAAGGTTCCTGCCAGCAACATCCACAGCAAGTCTGGCATCTACGTGATTCAGTACAACAATGGCACCAGTAAGAAAATCATCACCAAGTGATGCCTGACACCCTTTACTGACACGGTCATTTATTACATAAATGCTCCAAGGTTATCGCCTTGGGGCATTTTTTTTCTCTCACCGCACATATTCTCATTTCTTTTTCGTAACTTTGTACCCAAATAGGCACCATTTGCCTACCCTAAAAAAACCACTTAACGATACACCTACGAAAACAATGAATATCAAAGCTTACTTCGCATGCCTCCTGCTCCTTTCAGTAGGGTTCCCCACCTGCCTCTCTGCCAAGAGCAGGATCGACGTAACAGGTACTTATATCGTAAATCCCCAGCTTGCGGGAGACGGTATCCCTGCCGGTACCCTTATCATCAATGAGATACAGAGCAAGAACGTGGACATGTTCATCGATCCTTCTTTCAACTTCGGAGGATGGATAGAGCTCTACAATCCCACCAACGAGGACATCGACCTCGGTGGCTGCTATGTCAGCGACGACCCCGAGGACTTGATGAAGTATCACATGCCAGACGATCTCGGAGCTGTACCCGCTCATGGATACAAGAACATCTGGTTTGACCACAACACCCGCTACGGTCTGGCTTATCGTCAGGTCAACATGAAGCTGGACTGCGACGGAGGCGTCATCTGCGTGTCCGATCCCGATGGCAGCCTCATTGCCTCTCAGGAGTTTCCCGAGGGTATCGGCCGTGCCTCATGGGCTCGCATCACCGACGGAAGCAGCGAGTGGGGATGGACGTCCAAGCCCACACCCGAAGCCAGCAACAATGGCAGCCCATTCTGCACGGAGCAACTTCCTGCTCCTGCGGTAGATGTCAATGGTAGGATGTTTGAGAGCGGAGAGAGATTCTACGTGACAGTCGACGTACCCAAAGGGGCTCAGCTTCGCTACACCACCGATGGTACCACGCCTACGCTTACCAATGGCGAACTGAGCACGGGTAAGAAGTTCTTCATCACCAAGACCGTCACCTATCGTTGGCGTCTGTTCCAGACGGGCAAGCTGCCCAGCCCCGTCACCACGCGTTCCTACATCGTTCGCGACCGCAACTACACCTTGCCCGTCGTGAGCATCGTCACCGATCAGCAGAACATCACCGGCAACGAGTACGGCGTAGACGTCAGAGGTATAGGCAACGGACGTAGCGGCAACGGTGAGCGTGGCAATGTGAACTGGAACATGGACTGGGAGCGTCCCGTCAGCTTTGAGTACATCGAACAGAATCCCAAGGAGAACAGCGAGGGCTATTTCCAGCAGGAGGCCGACCTGAGCATCAGTGGAGGATGGAGCCGCAGACAGTCCCCCCGCTCGTTCAAGATCAAGGCCAGCAAAACCTACGACCTCAACTCTCTGGACTACCGTTTCTTCGACGAACTGCCTTACAACAAGAACAAGACATTGCTTTTCCGCAACGGTGGCAACGACGGACACGCTCAGGAGCGTCTCAAGGATGCTGCCATCGACGAGATCGTACGTACGTCTGGACTCGCTTGCGACTTGCAGCTTGTCAACCCCTGCCACATCTTCATCAACGGTAAGTATCGTGGTATGCAGAACATGCGCCAGCCCAGCAACAAGCAGCTCGCCTACTCTCTCTACGGCATCGACACCGATGAGATCGATGCTTTCGAGATCAGCGTCGACTCCGGATACTGCCAGATGGCGGGTACGCGCGATGCTTTCGAGGAGTGGTACGAACTGGCTCAGACTGCCGATCAGGAGGATAGCTGGAAACGCCTGCAAGAGCTTGTCGATATCGACGAGTACTGCAACTACCAGGCCGTGCAGCTCAACTTGCAAAACTGGGACTGGCCACACAACAATCACAAGGGTTACCGTGAGCGTCGCGAAGGCGGTAAGTTCCGCATGGTACTCTTTGATGTCGACAACGTCTTTGAGCAGAACATAGGCAACCCATTCCAGCGCTTTGAAAACGATCAGCGCTACACCTTCTACCCCATCTTCGAATGGAACGACAAGAAGCTCACCCTCGAGGTAGAGCCTGTCACCATCTTCCTGGGTATGCTGAAGAACCCCACCTTCCGTAAGAAGTTCATCGACACTTATTGCTTGGTCAACGGTTCCGTCTTTGAGCCTAAGCGCTGTGCCGCCATCATCGACGAACTGGCCAGCTACATCAAGCCTGCCATGGCCCTGGAGGGCTATGGAAACAACGTGACCAACCGTGCCAACACGATGAAGGGCAATTTCAGCGCTACCCGTCAAAACAATGCCGTCAACTACATCAAGTCTTACTCTCGCATGGGCCTGAGCAAGGTCACACCGCAGCAGGTAGACTTGTCGAGCAACATAGAGGAAGGTCGCATCTTACTCAACGACATGTGCATTCCTACTGGCAAGTTCCACGGTGGTCTGTTTGCTCCTATCACACTCAAGGCAGAGGCTCCCGCAGGCTATAAGTTCCGCGGATGGAAGTCATCATCCAGCATAGTGAATGCCAAGTCCATCATCCAGAAGGGTGATAGCTGGAGTTACTACAACGACGGTTCGCTCGACGGCCGAGACTGGAAGTCTGAGAGCACGGATGTAAACTGGAGCGAGGGCATTGCACCCTTTGGCTACGGCAACTCCGGCACCTATATGGCCAACAATTCCAAGACCAAGGTCGGCAGCAGTTCCGACAAGAAGCTCTGTGTCTATTTCCAGAAGAGCTTCACCCTCGACGAGACTCCTGCCAAGGACGACATCTTCCGTTTCAGCTACGTCGTCGACGACGGTTTCCGTCTCCACATCAATGGCCAGGACGTAGGTGGATACCACTGCGAGAAGGGCGATGGATATGCCGTCAACACAGAGAGCCACAACAGTGGTTGGTATGAGGGAAATGAGCCCAAGGAGGACTTCATCGAGATCCCCGCATCTTACTTCAAGAAAGGCAAGAACGTCATTGCCCTTGACCTCCACAACTGCAACAGCACTTCCAGCGACCTTTTCTTCGACGCCAGCCTGGAGCTGATATCTACCAGCACCGATGATGCCGAGTTCGTAAGCACCGATCCCGTGTTTGAGATGCCCAGCAGTGGCAACTTCGACCTGCAGGCCATCTTCGTTCCTGAAGACGACGCGGAGATTCTCCTGGCCTCTGGCTGTGTGCCCGTCAAGGTCAATGAGGTCAGCGCTGGCAACACTGTCAATGTCAACGACTACTTCAAGAAGGACGACTGGATCGAGCTCTACAACAATACGGACGAGGACATCGACATCGCAGGCATGTACCTCTCCGACAAGGCTAAGAGTCCGCTCAAGTATCAGGTGCCTGCCGACATGGAGGGTCTCAACACCCTCATCCCCGCACGTGGTCACCTCGTGGTCTGGGCGAGCAAGCGCGACATCATCGGTACTGACATCCATACCAACTTCAAGCTGGACAACGAAGACGATGCCATGGTCATCCTCACTGCTGCCGACAAGACCTGGAGCGACACGCTGCGCTACAACATGCACGAGGGCCAGGAGAGCTTCGGCCGCTACCCCGATGGTGGCCAGAAGGTATACCACATGACCACGCCCTCCATTGCCTCGCCCAACGTGCTTTCCATGTACAGCACTTTGGCCTACACCTACGTCTACACCGGCGTTGGAGACATACCTGAGGAGGATGGCATCAAGGAGGAACTGATGACCGGCAACATCGAGTCCGTAGACTTCATCAACACTCACGGCATGTCCATGGGTCACGACAAGTCCACCCTTCGTCCCGGCATCTACATCGTGAGATATCACCTATCCGACGGTACTGTCGTCAGCCGCAAGCAGGTCATCAAGTAGC
>JAZLII010000212.1:0-5453 GCA_045617275.1 Bacteroidaceae bacterium | reverse complement strand
CTATTTCTTTCCAAGATTAAAACGCACGCTGGCCATGAAGGAGCGGGGACGGAGGTGATACTCGGCATAGTGCTCCACCATGTCGGTGGTCTGACGGGTGACAAAGGTACTGGTGCCCAGCAGATTGTTGGCTGTCAGTTCTATCTCGACGGGCTTCCACACCTTGAGGCGCAGGCTGGCATCCAGCATGCCGTAGTCGTTGCGGCCGGGAAGCTGGGCGTTGTGGATGTGTGAGCCGCCAGCGCGCAGGAAGATGCGGCTGGTCAGCAAGGTAATGTCCAGGTTGGCACCTTGACGGTAGGTGGAAATGCGGCTGTTGCCCACATTGCTGTGCTGCAAGGTGTTGCTCCAGTTGATGTTGTAGGTCAGGTGTGCTCCTTTCCAGAGGTCAAAGCCTGCCTTGCCCGTAACGGAGTAGGTATCGCCTTGGTACTGTGTGACGATTCCCTGGCGCAGGTACTGACTGTTGGAGCGGCCATAACCACCATTCACCTCCAGCGAGAGGCCTTGCCAGTGGATATCCTTGCGCAGGTTGGCATTGACCATGTACGAGGTGCTGTGGTGTGGCAGTAGCTCGGCTTGCATCACGCTGTGGCCCTGTGCATCGAGGGTGGAGCCGTACATCACGTCGCTCCAGTTGCGCCCAGCCCTAGCTTCAAGGTAGGCAAACACCTCGGCGAAGATCTCCTTGAAGTCGAGTTTCAGCCGACCATCGAGCGAGTGCGAGTCGTAGATATGGGGCTGGTGGCGAGTGAGGGTGCGGTAGTTGCTCATGATGTACGAGGTGATCATCTGGCTCCATCCATTCTCGCTGGCTCCGTATGAGGCATCGCCGTGCAGGGTCCAGTTGTCGTGCATACGCCAAAGAAGGGAGAAGTCGGGAGAGAGGCGAAGAGACAGGCGAGACAGACCCAGACCCGGACCCCCCAACCCCCTAAAGGGGGAGACATTACTCTCAAGGGAAGATTGTAAAGCGACATCGGCTCCAACCTGTGTTGCTGTAGAAATGTCTCCCCCTAAAGGGGGTTGGGGGGTCTGGGTTTGGTCATTATTGACCGTGGTATATGACAGTACCAGCGGTAGGTCGAATGACATGGACAGACCGCCTTTGACATAGCGTGCTGTGGCTCCGGCACTGGCTGTGGAGTGGGTGTAGTGTATGTCGCCCAAAAGACCCAAGCTGACTTCTGGATGCTGCAAGTCGCTCTCGATGCCCATATACTGGGTGGAGAGGCTGGCTGTGGGTGTGACGGACCAGCGATGCTGGGTGAGGTTCTTCAAGGTGGAGAAGTGGGTGCTGAACTGGGCAGAGGTGAGGGTGACATCCTGCGTGGCCTCCATGCCGTCGGTGACGGCGAGGCTCTGGGGATTGCGACAGAAGGAGGCTGTGCTCGACATGTCGAAACCACCACCCTTGGCCGTGCGATGCACCCAATGCAGACGGTCGCTCAGACCCATCACACGGTTGCGGGCGTCCTGACGTATTCGATCGGTGTTAGAGAGTACCGTACCCCAGCTGTCGTTCCATTCACCGGTCCAGTTGAGGGTATTCTCCAGATAGCGCTTGTCGGCATTCAGTTCGTACTGCAGTTCTGCCTCGCTGTGATGCTGGCGATGGCGCGAACTGGCATCCTCGGTCATGAGCAACTGGGTGCCGTCGGGCATCGTGTAGGTGGTGCGGGCGTAGGATTCCAGTCGCTGCAGGTCATAGCGGTACGAGGCGTTATAGTGCAGTTGGGTGGTCTCGTTGATCTTCCGCAGGTTGTTGGTGTAGAGATTGTGCAGATTGTCGCGCATATTGCTGCCGATGGGCGAACGGCTGGCGCCGAGCACGCCGGTCAGCGTATGGGCACTCGCGCCGATACCGCCATAGTGACGCTCGCCCAACGTTGATCCGTTGCCCGTGTTGCCATTGCCATAGAAGATGACGTGCTGACCCTTGGCTCCGAAGTTCATGCTGTAGGCATCGCAGTCCCATAAGGCAGACCCAGACACGGACCCCCCAACCCCTGCGTTTTGAGACAAGTCAAAAGCTAGGGGGAGCTGGTTACTTTCAAGAGAGGATTCTGATGATGTCCCCATTCCAGCTCCCCCTAAAGGGGGTTGGGGGGTCTGGGTCTCCATTCCCCCTCCCAAGTGTATGCTGTGTGTCCACACGCCCTTTACTTTCTTCTTGAGCTTCAGGTTGATAGCCGCAGACTCGGGCGGTATCTGATCCTGCAGGGCACGCACATGTTCGTGGTGCTCCAGTACCTGCACGGTGGCTACGTCCTCGGCCTTGATGCCGGAGGTCGCGAGGTTGTAGCGACCTTGCAGCACGTCCATACCCTCGATGTAAAAGTGGTTGATGGGCACACCTTGGTACTTGATGGTGCCGTTCTCCTCGATCGAGATGCCGGGCAGCTCCTTCAGCACATCGCCGATGGTGCGGTCGTAGTCCTTCATGTAGGCCGATACGAGGTAGTTCAGCGTGTCGCGACTGCCCCATAGCTTCTGTGCCTGTACCTGCACCTCGCGCAGCACCATGTTCTCTTCCTCTGCCTTCCAGTCGATGCGCTGCGTCCTACCCTCGATGTTGCGATACGCACGCTTGATGTTGAAGCCCGTGAGGCGCAGCAACAGGCGTGGATAGTCGGCCCCGAGACTGATGCAGTAGTGCCCCACAGAGTCCGTCATGCTATAGCCCACGATGGTGGAGTCGGCTGGTGTGAGCGCTGCCACGATGCAGCCCTCCATCGCCTCGTCCTGCGAATCGGTGACGCGCCCCGAGAGGGTGGTCTGGGCGGTGGCTGTAATGCTAAACGCTGTAAGGATAAGGAAGAGAATTCGCTTCATAGGTATTTCGTTTTTTTTGCTTTTCATCATACATACAGCTCCCCCCTAAAGGGGGGCGGGGGAGGGTCTTCTATTTCAGTTCAAGGGGCATGTACTTCGTGTCGGTTTTGGGGAGAACGATGCCGTTGATCTGGACTGTTCCATTTATTATCTCCATGTGTTGAACTTCTTTAGGTGAGATAAGCCTTTCGGGATGTCCCATCAGTTCGAGGTTGCTCATCTTTTGGTTGCGGAACTTCACAAAGCGAGGGTGCTTGGCCTTCACGGCATCCTTTGCAGGGGTGTAGAGAATAGGTTCGCGCACAAAGTCCAGATGTGGGCAGGTGAAGGAATGTACGCCATCGGCCTCGGCACGCAAGATCAGGCCCGGCAATCCACACAGGCGCCAGGGGCCAGCCGACGAGGGGATCTCGCTGCAGAACCATGCCGTCCACTCCCGGCCGCCATACGTTGCCGTCGCACGCTGACAGGGTAGACCGCACACGCTATCCGTCTCGGAGTGTAGCTTCCAGCGAATATCGGCCGATGCCGTCGTCTCAAAATGATTGAAGGGCACGATGTCTTGTTGCGTCAGTTGGTTGCGTTTGGGATAGCCTTGGAAGACAACGGGGATGTACAGCTGGCTCTCCTCAAACTTCTCCATGCTTGTCCCGTTGTGACGGGCCCTACCCATAGAACAAGCCACCTGTGTGCCCACCAGCAGGTCAATGGGATAGGTTACCTCAGCAGGTGCTCCATTGGCATCCGTGGTATGGCATACATAGTCGTAGGTGGCCACGCAGAAGGTCAGGTCCAGGGTGTCGGGTACTGCTTCTTCTTGCTGGTTGCTTACGAGCTCACTGATCACCTTGACTTGTGCATGGGCCGACCATCCTATCAGCAACATCCCGAGAATCAGTTTTGCTTTCATTTTCTATTGGTCTATGTAAAGATTAAAACGTAAATCCTCCTTTAATCTTATTCCCCCTCGGGGGTTAGGGGGGCTACTTCATCTCCAACGGATAATACGGCATGCTGCCTATCTCAAAGCCATCGAGCTTGATGGTTGCTCCGTAGTCCTGGGCAAAGGCGGTGTGGTTGAGGTTGAGGAGTTTCTCCTTGCTCATCAGTCGCTTGTGATCCATCTTTTTGGCCTCGTAGTGGCGATAGACCATGGGTCGTGGGGTAGAGGGGCGACCCACCGCCTGTGCCGTGAAGTGCCACTCGTGGGTGCTGTCCTCCAGGTCGAGGATGAGACCCGGCAGACCGCCGAACTTATAGGGGCCATAGCTGGCGGGGATGGCTGCGGTAAACCAAGCCTCCCATTTGCGGCCACGGAACTCACAGGTGGCACGCTGGCAGTCGTAACCCAGGATATCCTTGTGTTCGGGCTTCACCTTCCACTTCATCTGCGGGATGGGCTCGCTGTACTCCATCAGTCCGGCCACATCCAGGATCACGCGTCGGGTCAGCTGTCCCTTCTCTGGCAGACCGATGACCACCTCGCCCAACTGAGCCTGCGTGTCCATGCTGAAGGGCCAGATCTTCTTCGTCTGCTGGAAGTAGTTCCATCCGTAGGCCACATCACTCTCCCAGCTGTCACGCTGCCAGTGAGCCACCTTGTCGCAGATGTCCAGCTCGTAGGTCAGCGTGTCGCGCCAGTCAGCGTGTCGCCACTGGTTGGGATAGTCGCACAACTGTGCTACTTGGTATTTGACATGCAACTCGCTCATTCCGAGCAGGGTAGAGTCGTTCTGGGCACTTGCTGCCAGGGCGCAGCAAGTCATGATTGCTGCTGCAAATAATGTTTTCATCTTCATATCTGATAAGGGGTGTTCTGTAAATTATTCTTTGCGTTCAATTAATAGAAATTAGACTATAATGTTTTCAGAAACTATTCTTTCTCCAAAGGATTGTCGTGGGTGAAGAACTTCCACTTGGCAGGTGTTGTGCTGTCGAAAGTTTTCATGGTATATTTGATGCCCATTTGATCCAGAACAACATCGGGACGTGTCAGGAGTTTCATCTCTGTCTTGCGAGTCTTCTGCTTGGTCGACTTTATGAAGTCGCGTTGCCAAAGGCAGATGTCCTTGTCGCCCTTGCCTGTCTCTATGCCGGCGATGACAAAGCGGTAGTCGCCGTCCACTGTTTCTGCCTTGATGATGAGGCCCGGCAGACCGCCCAATTTCCAGGGACCATAGCTTACAGGAATATCCTCGGTGAACCATGCCCTGTACTGACGGCCGGCGTATCTGCAGGTGGCAAGCGTGCAATGGTAGTCCAGCGTGTCGAACTTCTCCTTGGTAATCGTCCACTTCAACTTGGGTGCGGTCTCCTCGTACTTGAAGGTTCCTAAGATATCCAGACTGTAGATGTTTGTTGTCTTTCCTTTGGGGTAGCCCACGAATACCTCGCCGATCTTGGAGTACAGCGCACCGAAGGCATTGGTGTAACGTGTTCCACGTTCCTCCTGATTCTGGTTGAACATCACCTCGTCGTTCCACTCACGCTCAATGTAGCTGTGACATACGGTCTGTCCGATCTCGGTGTACATCTTGTCATGTTTCACCTTCTCGGGATGCTCGGTGTCGTGGTGCCAGTCCACATCATACTGCACGCGCAGCTGCATCTTCTCGATG
>JAZLII010000211.1:0-14769 GCA_045617275.1 Bacteroidaceae bacterium | reverse complement strand
ATCGAGCGCAGCCACCGTTTTGCCTCTTTGAGCGTGGAGGGCCAACAGCTCTTCACGAGCTATCTGCAGACAGTGGCCCATCTCCTCTCCTTGCCCGGTGTATCCCTGGCAGACAGGAGCGTCGTCACGCTCTTCGAGTCCCTGTCGTACGTGCTTCGCGGACTGGTAAACCAGAAGGGTGATGAGAGCCTCATGCCCGTGTCGGATGCGGGCCGATGCTCTGCCGAACTCCTCGTCAACCGCTTCCTGGTGATGCTCGATGGCAACCACGGCGGTTTTCTCAAGGTCAACGACTATGCCCAGCAGCTTTGCATCACGCCCAAGTACCTCTCTGCCGTGTGCAAGAGCGTCACGGGACAGACGGCCAGCCAGCTCATCTGCGACTCCATCATGCGTGAAGCCAAGAGACTGCTGCGCAATCCCAGCCTATCCATCAAGGAGATCTCCAACCAACTCGGATTTGCCAATTCCTCCCACTTCGGCACCTTCATACGTAGGGTCACGGGATACTCCCCCCAAGCCTTGCGTACCACCCTTTAATACCGATATTACCAAACTTCTAACCAACAATATTATGCTCAATCGAATTTTCCTTTCACTGACATTCCTGCTGGCTTGCCAAGGGCTCTTTACCACGCGCCTCCAGGCACAGCCCACGTCCTACCATGCCCCTCGCGGCAAGGAGATCTTCATCCCCCAAGACTTGCGAGACAACGACTTCACCAGCGCCGACTCCAAGTGGAGCTATGCCCGCATGGCCTACTCCGATGATGTCATCGTCTTTTGGGAGAAACCCTTTGGTGACGATCTCTCCAAGGCACCCAGCCTGGAGGGTCACAACATGAAGGTGGACGTCTACAATCTCCTGGGCCGTCTGCAAGCCTTCTACGACTTCTACAAGCACGACCTGAAGTTTATCAAACCTGGATCGAAGGCCGACAAGTACCGCATGATGGTCATGCTCAACTACTCCCTCGAAGGTACGGCCTACGGCGGAGACTACGACGGCACCATCGGTGCCCTCTGGATAGCGCCCAACCGTGTGCAGGACAAGAAGCTCAACTGCATCGCGCACGAGCTGGGTCACTCCTTCCAGAGTCAGATAGGCTGCGACGGTGAAGGACAGTCATGGGGTGGGGGAGGCATCTTCGAGATGACCTCTCAGTGGATGCTCTGGCAGGTCAACCCCGAGTGGACCACCGATGAGAACTACCACTGGAAGGGCTTCATAGAGCACCACAACCTCCGCTTCCTGGCCGGCGAGAACATCTATCACTCTCCCTACGTCCTGGAGTACTGGTCCATGAAGCATGGCGTCACCGTCATGGCCGACCTCTTCCGTGCCGGCAAGCGTGACGAGGATCCCGCTTCCACCTATATGCGACTCTTCGACCTCTCCACAGACCAGATGAACGATGAGATGCTCGACTGCTACAGCCGTCTCATCACCTTCGACTTCCCCCGCGTCAGGGAGAGTCATCAGAAGTTCGTAGGCGAACTCGTCACTCCTATGTCTGCCCCGCAGACCGAGGGTAAGGCCGTCGTGCTCCAGCCCGTGCCTGAGATGGTACCCGAGACCTGGGGCTTCAACGTGGTTCCCCTCACCCTCCAGGCCGGCAAGAAGACGGCTACCCTCCAGTTTGAGGGTCTCAACACCGATGCCAATGCCACCTACAAGCTCCGCCTCGTCACCGTCAGGGATGGCAAGCCCCAGTACGGCCCTGTACTCACCGGCAATAAGGTACAGACCAAGGTCACCCTTCCCGAAGGCGCACAGACCTACCTCGTCGTAGTGGGCTGTCCCAAAGAGTCCTACGTCGTGCCCAGCAACGGTCGTCGCCGTCAGGCCACAGAACAGACGGAGACAAAGTTCCCCTATCAGATCACCCTTAAGTAAAGGCAATGATATACCTGTTGGCATAAGTGAAAATGAAATAAACTAGAATAAACGGAAATCGTTCATCGCTCAACGCTCAACGCAACACCCTATGACCCGACATATCCTTTGTGGCATCTCCCTGCTACTCTCCCTTCCCACTCTGGCACAAGTCAAGACCTCGCTGTCCTCTCCCAATGGTCAGCTCGTAGTGGAAATCCAAGCCGACAAGGCACTCACCTATAGTATCACCGACCGAGGCATCCTTCTGATGAAGGACAATGTGGCCTCCCTTACCTTCACCGGAAAGGAGACGGGCAGATTCAAGTCTGCCAGCAAGCCCCGCAGTGTCAAGGAGTCGGTCAGCGCTCCTCTCTATAAGTTGTCTTCCTTCACCGAGGCTTACAGCCAGGTGGTGGTGAAGAACAGCGATGGAAGAAGCATAGAGTTTCGCGCCTACGACTCGGGCGTGGCCTACCGCTGGATCGGTGGACAGAAGGGAGAGTGGACGGTCGATGACGAACAGCTGGAACTCCATTTCACCCACGACCATACGGCCTATTTGCCCTATTCTACCAATGAGAAGAAACCCATGGCTATGGCCTTTCAGGCCACCTACGATGTGGCACCGCTCTCCCAGAGCAAGGACCTCGAGGCCTTCCTGCCCGCCTGTGTGGACTGCGGCACGGCCAAGGTGACGCTCCTGGAGACCGATGTGGAAGGCTATCCTGGCATCTTCGTCAAGGGTAGCGACAAGTGCCTCAGGGCCTCCTTTGCCCACTATCCCAAGACCTTCGACTACTATCCCTGGCGCGTACAGAAGTATGTCACGGCCGAGGAAAGTTATATCGCCAAGGGTACGGGCTTGCGCAACTTCCCCTGGCGTGTGATGGTGGTGAGCCACGACGACCGTGAGATGCCCGTCAACACGCTGGCTTACTCGCTCGCCTCCGAGTGTCGCATACAGGGATCTCTCGACTGGATCAAGCCTGGCAAGGTGGCTTGGGACTGGTGGAACGACTGGGGCATCAGCGGCGTGGACTTCCAAGCCGGCATCAACCAGCAGACCTACCAGCACTACATCGACTTTGCCTCGCGTCACGGTCTGCAGTACGTCATCCTCGATGAGGGATGGTACGATCCCAAGAGCGGTGACATGCTTACCGTCATCCCCGAACTACAGCTTCCCCAGCTCGTGGAGTATGCCAAGCAGAGAGGTGTGGGCATCATCCTCTGGACCGTCTTCAATGTACTCGACAAGCAGCTCGACGAGGCCTGCCAGCGCTATGCCGACATGGGCATCAAAGGCTTCAAGGTGGACTTCCTCGACCGCTACGACCAAGAGGGTGTGGACATGATATACCGTATCGCCAAGCGTTGTGCCGAGAGCCATCTCATGCTCGACTATCACGGCATCTTCGCCCCACAGGGCATCCAGCGCACCTATCCCAATGTGGTCAACTTTGAAGCCGTCTTCGGCATGGAGGAGGTGAAATGGACCGAGCGCTTCAAGGGCGTGAGGAACGGCCGTCAAGTGGATGAGCCCGAGAAGGACATGCCTCTCTACGATGTCACCTTCCCCTTCCTGCGTGGCATGGTAGGCTCCGTAGACTTCACCCCCGGAGGTATGCGCAATGCCTCCAAGGCCGACTTCCAGCCCGTCTACAGCAATCCCATGACCATGGGTACCCGTTGCCATCAGCTGGCCCACTACATCGTGCACGAGTCGCCTCTCACCATGCTGGCCGACTGTCCTACCATCTATGAGAAGGAGCAAAAGTGTACCGCTTTCCTCTCCTCCCTCCCTGCCCACTATGAAGAGATGCGCTGTCTGGACGGCAAGATGGGAGAGTACATCGTCATGGCACGCCGTCAGGGTCGGGACTGGTACGTGGCCGGTGAGACCAACTGGCAGGCACGTGACCTCACCCTCTCCACCGCTTTCCTGCCTGCAGGTACCTATGAAGTGACGCTCTTCCAGGATGGCCCCAATGCCGACAAGGCCGCTACCGACTATCGTGTCGTCCAGCACACCGTCACCCTCCCACCCTCCGAGGCGCAGTCCGTCACTCTCCACCTCGCCTCCGGTGGTGGTTTCGCATGCAAGATCATCAGAAAATAATGGGACGTAATGGTGTGAAACCTTTCACATGAAATCCGCCAGAACCCCAAAAACAAAAGCACACACCTACACTAATGACAGCGACCTCCCACAAGACTCACTTGAAAAAGATTCATCTACTCATGCTGGCCTTGGTGCTCACCTTGGTGAGTTGTCAGACGGAGTATGTGGTCCACGGACCTCAGGGAGGCATTGCCACCACGCTGAGAGTGCCTAAAGGCAAACAGCTCGGTCGGGACAGCCTGGAGGTCCTGGTGCTCATGCACGGCATCTTCTCGAGCAAGAGTTACCCGCCCATACCTCGACTGGCTCGCTCGCTGGCTAAGCAAGGCATAGCCACGCTCACCATGGACTTCGGCGGTCATGGCAGGAGTCAGGGCAAAAAGGTAAGCATGACCATCGAGAAGGAGATAGCCGAGGGGCGTGCCGTCTACGACTATGCCTGCTCTCTGCCGATGGTGAAGGGCGTGTCGCTGCTGGGCCATTCTCAAGGTGGCGTGGTGGCTTCCATGCTGGCTGGACGTCTGGCTCAGGAGGGACGTGCACCCCGACGTCTCATGCTGCTTGCACCTGGTGCCGTCATCAAGGAGGCCTGTCAGGGAGGACACTTCTTCGGCCAGCGCTTTGACCCTCGCCGTCCTCCCAAGTACATCAAGTGCTTCGGCATCTACAAGCTCGGCTACGACTATCTTACCTCCACTCAGCATCTCGACATCTACGGCACCTCGGCGCACTATCAGGGTCCCGTGTGCATCCTGCACGGCACACGCGACAAGATCGTCCCCCTTTGGTGTAGTCGCAAGTACGACTCCGTCTATCGTCGTTCGGTGCTACATCTCATAGAGGGTGAGACGCACACCATGCACAAGAAGCTGAGCCAGACCACACGTATCTTGGGCGAGTTCATGGGGAAGGGATATTAGGTTATGAGGTTTTTCAATTAAACATAATGGCCGTTATACAGATATTGCAAAATAAAGATGAAGACAAACCAATGAGAATGGAACTGAGAGACCCCAACACCACGTATGGTAGATGGCTCCACGCCGAGACGATGTGTCATCGCCACTGGGTGGCTCTGCTTCTGATGCTCCTCTCATTTCTGCCGTCCTGTGCCTTTCGTGGAAGCAGGATGGAAGTGGGACGGGAGTACTATCTGTTCAACGTCTATCAGGCAAAGTTCCTGGGTGCCGACGGTACGCTACAGGCTCCCAATGTGGGTGCTCCTGCGCGTTTCTTAGCCGGCGAAGAGGGTTTCTTGATAGGTGGCATAGCCTATAAGGCCAGGAGGAATGATGCGGGGTATTACCAGCTGGTCGATGGTGACAGGTATTTGGCGCTGGAGGAGAAGGTGCCCGACCCGCTCTTTCCCAGAGACGAGAACCGGGCCATGTATCCAGGAGGAGGCGTGACCTGCCAGCCCACTTCGCACGACACCGACCGGAGCTACTGGCTACTCATAGACCGGCAGGAGTATCAGGAGTGGACGGAGAAGAAGAAATTCACTGTCGCCTCGCTCAACGTGGACGGACTCCCCAAGGATCTGAGGGTGCTGGGTCTCTTTAAGATAAAACTCAATCCTGATGCGATGGAGAGGTTCGGAGCTCTGGCCATAGGGCAAAGGCTGAGGTCGTCGGGATACGATGTGGTGGGAGTGAGCGAAGACCTCAACTTCCACAAGTATATCCTGAAAGAGGCCCAAGTCCAGCCTGTGTCCTATGGTGCCATGACCCATCGAGGCAAGGTGGGTGTCAACGTGCGTTCGGTGGCTCGCATCGCCGTGAAGAAGAGTCCGCTCTTCCATACCGACGGTCTCGGGCTTTTCTACAGGAAGGATCGGGTGGATGAGCAGGAACTCATATGAAGCGAGTCGTGGACGGCCTGGGAGAGGCACAACGGATATACCGACCAGGGAGCCGACGGACTCATCGCCAAGGGTTTTCGCTTCTATGTGGTAAAGCTGGAAGATGGTACGGAGATCGACCTCTACACGATGCACATGGATGCCGGAGGTGGACGAGGCGACTACGAGTCGCGTGCCAGTCAGCTCGCTCAGTTGGCCCGTGCCATCAAGGCTACCGACCACAAGCGACCCATCGTCATCATAGGTGACTCCAACTGTCGATACACGCGCGACAACATAAAAGGTATCCTCGTCGATGCACTCAATGCCGACGGTAGGTTTACCGTGGGTGACGCGTGGATAGAACTTGCTCGTCAAGGGCGCTATCCTCGCAACCCGTCGGGGTCGCTGATGACATGGGACAGGGGGTATCGCCAAGGCGAGGTGGTGGACAAGATATGGTATGTCAACCATAGCGAAAGCCCCGTGCAGATCAAGGCAGAGACCTATGCGCAGGACCTCTCTTTCGTGGCATCGGAGGACATACCCGGTACGCTCATAAGGCGAGGTGCACCACTGTGCGACCACAAGCCTTGTGTGGTGACCTTCTCCTATACCGTGAGACCGTGACACTGCATTCATGAGGGTTGGTCAGGGTCTGCAAGGAGGGGGATTTGCTTACCGGAGATGACTATTGTGGGGCATTTGGCGTAAAAATGGCCTAATATGTATGAAGTTAAGGAAATAATGTGTATATTTGCCATTGATAAATAACTAACTAAGGAATCATTGACTTCGGGAACGGGCTCATGCGTGCAACACGCGAGGCTTGTGGTCCATCCCGTATACCATCTACACATCGCCACACATCATGATGAGAAAAACACTCTCGGCCTGCCTCATAGCACTGGCGGCCATGCCTCTCAAGGCACAGTATCTCGAGCACATCTACGACTACATCGAGAAGACGAGTATGTACGAAGAAGGACAGGAGGAAGGACATGCCTACTACCTGGCCGACCAACACATATCGCTCAACGGCACATGGAAGTTCTACTTCGCTGAGACTCCGGAAGGCGTGCCCCAGAAGTTCTTCCAGCCGTCCTTCAGCGACAGCAAGTGGGACAAGATAGCAGTGCCGAGCAACTGGGAGATGAAGGGCTATGGTGACCCTCAGTTCCGCAATGTGCCTGCCCCCTTCAAGGCCAATCCTCCCTTCGTGCCCCGTGAGTACAATCCTACCGGTGCCTACCGCAAGACTTTCGACCTGCCAGCCTCGTGGAAGGGTCAGCAGGTGTTCCTGCGACTGGAGAAGACACAGAGTGCCTCCTTCGTATGGCTCAACGGACAGCAGGTGGGCTACAACGAGGGTGGACAGGAGCCAGCCGAGTACGACGTGACGCCCTACCTCAAGCCTGGTAAGAACACGCTGGCTGTGTGTGTGACAAAATACAGTGACGGATACTATCTTGAAGGTCAGGACTATTGGCGTCTGGCCGGTATCTTCGACGACGTGACGCTCTACGCCACACCCAAGACCCGCCTCTTCGACTGGTACGTGACCACCGATCTGGACGACCAGTATCGCGACGCTACGCTTCACCTTCAGGTGGACGTGAAGAGCTATGAGGATGCAGGCAAGACCCACAGCGTGCGTGCCACACTGACCGATGCCAAGGGACGCAAGGTGAAGGAGATGATGAGCCAGAAGTTCAGCATCAAGGGCAGGGGTAAGCAGAGTGTGCAGTTCAGCGAGCTCATCAGCAATCCCGACAAGTGGACCTGCGAGACTCCCACCCTCTACAGCCTGAAGCTCGAACTCCTCTCTGAGGCCGGACAGGCTCTTCAGCAGATCACCAGCCGTATGGGCTTCAAGGAGACAGAGATACGTCACCAAGTGTTCTATCTCAACGGCAAACCCATCAAGATCAACGCCATCGACTCGCACATGCAGCATCCTGAAAATGGACACGCCATGGACGAGGCTACCATACGTAAAGACATGGAGATACTGAAGCAGCACAACTTCAATGGTGTCCGCACTTCGCACTATCCTCCTGTCAACAAGTACCTCGAACTGGCCGACGAGTATGGTCTCTACATCATCGACGAGGCCGGTACGGAGGCTCATGCCACGGAGCATCTGAGCAACAACAAGGACTTCCTGCCCATGTATCTGGAGCGCGTACAGAAGATGGTGCTCCGTGACCGCAACCACCCCTGTGTGCTCTTCTGGAGTGCGGGCAACGAGAGTGGCGAGGGCCCCAACATCACCGAGGTGGTGAAGGAAGGCACGCGCCTCGACCCCACACGCTACTTCATGTATGGTGGCAATGCCTATGCCCATCCTGGTGAGGACATCATCGGTCCCCGCTACCCGACTCCCTACGAGCTGGAGATGAACACGGCCATGACGCCTGAGTCGCAAGACCCTCGTCCTTCCTTCATGGACGAGTATCTCTCTGTGGCCGGTAATGCCGGAGGAGCTATGGATGAGTACTGGGATGCCATACGTCGCCATCCACGCCTCATGGGTGGTGCCATCTGGGACTACGTGAGCCCCGGTCTGACGGAGCATATCCGTCCCCTCACCGACAGTTCACCCTTCAAGACTCCCGTTCACCTCATGTCGGGAGCCAAGGTGGAGAAAGGCGTGCTGAAACTCAGCGGACACGAAGAGTGGGTGGAGGTGTACCGTGCCGACAATGTGGAGCTCAATGGCGGTGCCCTCACCATCAGCTTCGACGTGAAGCCCGGCAAGCTCTGTGGCATCCACGAGGGTGCACCCTATGTGACCAAGGGCAGCACGCAGTTTGGTGTGGTGCAGAAGGGTGAGAAGAGACTGCAGTTCTACCTGCACTCGGGTGTGATGCATCGCCTCGAGGTGGACCTGCCCGAAGGATGGCTGGACCAGTGGCACCACGTCACCGCTTCATGGGATGGCAAGGAGATGAAGCTCTACGTCGACGGCAAGTTGCTTGGCACTGAGACCATCGCACAGGCAGAGGGTCAGGGTAGAAGAAACCAGCAGGGCGGTGAGCGCCGACTCCTGAGCAACTTCCCCTACCCCATCAATATCGGTCGCCTCGCTGGCAACCATGCACAGGATGCTCAGACCACCTATACCGCTCAGGCTGAGATGGACAATGTGGCCATCTACGATAAGTGTCTGGGCGACGGTGAGGGCAAGCCCGAGGATGCCGTCTTGTACCTCACCTTCGACGGCAATGGCGACGAGGGTACCTTCTTCACCATCGCTGCCAACATGCGTACCTACGGCTGTATCTGGCCCGACCGTACTCCACAGCCCGAGATGATCCAGATGAAATGGACCACCCAGCCCATCAGCGTACGTCTGCTCAATGCGCAGACCGGCGAGGCAGAGGTGACCAACCGTCTCTTCTTCTCCGACCTCACTCCCTATGCCTCACACTGGCGTCTCATGGCCGACGGTGATGTGCTGGAGGAGGGCGACCTGCAGCTGACAGCTGGTCCGCAGCAGAAGCAGGTGGTGAAGATACCCTACCACAAGCCCAGCATCCAGCCTGGCAAGGAGTATCGCATCATGATCTCCTCGACCTTGAAGAAGGACGAGGTGTGGGCCAAGGCCGGACACGAGGTGGCATGGGATCAGCTCGAGCTTAGTGAGTGGAATCTCCCCGCCGTAGCACCTCAGCGCTCTTCGGCCAAGATCAGTGCCAAGGAGGATGAGAAGCAGATCAGCATCAGTGGCGCAGGCTTCGCGTATATTATAAATAAGGAGACGGGCAACCTCCAGCAGATAGAGGTGGCTGGCAAGTCGGTACTGAAGGAGCCTATCAGCTTCAACCTCTGGCGTGCTCCCATCGCCAATGAGTTTGACTCATGGGATGCCTACCGTGTCAATGGTGGCTATGTGGAGGGCTATGGCAACATGGTATCGTCGCTCTTCTACAGCAAGGGTGTCAACCAGCTCCGCATACGTCCTGCCGAGGTGACGATGACGCACAATGCTCATGAGACCACCGTGCGCGTACACCAGCTCGTACAGGTGGGAGCCTCTTCCTACGGACAGCTCGACCTCTACATCTCCGGTGTGCAGCTCGCTGGCTTCGTGCTCGACTACACCTATAGCTTCTACGACGACGGTACGGTGAAGATACACAATCAGCTCAGTCCTCAGGGCAAACTGCCCGAGATGCTCCCACGCATCGGTTTCACCACCTCTGTGGCTAAGGAGTTTGACCAGATCACCTGGTACGGACGCGGTCCCGAGGAGAACTATCCCGACCGTAAGACCGGTTACCCCGTGGGTGTGTGGAAGAAGAGCGTAGCTGATATGTACGAGCCTTACCTCTTGCCTCAGGATCATGCACTCCGCACCGACAACCGCTATGTGCAGCTTCTCGACAAGTCGGGCAAGGGCGTGGAGATCGCCATGAATGAGCACTTCAACTTCAATGCCTATTCCTTCTCTACCGACAACCTCACCAAGGCACAGTTCACCTACCAGCTTCAGCCTCAGGCCGACCGCTACACCTTCAACTTCGACTATGCCACTACGGGTGTGGGATGTACCTGTGTCTATGTGCTCGACCAGTATCGTGTGAAGCCCGCTTCCTTCGACCGTGAGATCACCATCAGCCCCAAGGGGTTGTAATAATTGGGAATTATTAATTACAAATTACGAATTATAAATTATAAACTACGAGGGCCATGCACCGCTGTGATGCATGGCCCTCGTTCTTTGTATTGGGGTATCTCGTTTGTGAGTGTATGTCTAAAGTCTTAAATCGCTTAAACTCTTAAGCCCATAAACCTTTAAACTCTTAAACTTATACCTCCTTGTTCTTCACCACTGACTCGTAGTATGAGAGGTAGTCGTCCTTTTGGTCGCTGGCCATCCAAGCCATGGCAGAGCGTGGGTGATCGTTCTGCGAACCGGTGATCATGTAGGGGATGAAGTAGCCCCAGTCTATCTCCTTGTGCAGGGGGTTGACATAGTCTTGGATACACTTGATGATGGGCTCCAGCTTGTACTTGGGATTCTTGAGGAAGGAGATGAGCAGCTCCAGTGGACAGTTGCCCGCACCACGACCGATACCGAGCATGGTAGCGTCGAGCATGTTGGCACCGCCGATGATACACTCGATGGTGTTGGCAAAAGCCAACTGAGTGTTGTTATGGCCATGGAAACCGATGGTCTTGCCGGGCAGAGCGTCGATGTACTTCTTCATCAGGCTATGGATGTCCTCGGAGTAGAGACTGCCGAAGCTGTCCACGAGGTAGAAGGTACCCACACGCGACTCTGCCACGTCTGAGAGCACCTGGTCGAGGGCACGGTCGCTCACCTTGGAGACTGCCATGAGGTTGATGGTGGCCTCGTAGCCCTTATCCATCACGTGGTGGGCCAGTTCGATGGCCTTGTCTATCTGGTAGTCGTAGCAAGCCACGCGGAAGAGGTCGATGACACTCTCGTCCTTGGGACGGATGTCGTCAAACTTGATACGGCCGATGTCGGCCATCACGGAAAGCTTAGTGCCAGTGTTGTTGTCGCCTACGATCTCACGTATCTCATCCTCAGCGCAAAACTTCCAAGGACCGTACTCGGGACGGGGGAACTGATCTGCACTGCTGATATAGCCTATCTCCATATAGTCCACGCCAGCCTGCACGCAGGAGTCGTAGACACCTTTCACAAAATCCTTGCTAAACTGCCACTTGTTCATCAGACCGCCATCGCGGATGGTGCAGTCGAGAACCTTGATTTCTTTTCTGAACATCTTATTATACATTTATTAGTTTCATTTCTTCACCGATGAAGTACTGTATGAGCTGGTCGTAGAGATGTTCTATGACGTCGGGGTCAAGGCCTTTCTCCTCGGCCCACTTACGTCTGCACTCCAGCACCTCTCTGCGTCGGTCTGGCGCCTCTATGCTACCCTTGTTGGGGTCCTTGTACTTCACGACTTCCTTCACATACTCAAACCGTTCGCTCAGCAGATCTATGATGCACTGGTCTATGCGGTCTATCTCTTGGCGCACTTCGGCTATGTCCGTGCACTCGGAAGGAGTCTTTCGGCTGTTGCTGTGTATCACTGTTTTACCTTTTTTGCATCGCAATGGAAGGCTTTTCTGCCTCGCTCACTGTCCATGCCTCGTTATCCGGATGCAAATATATACCTTTTTTTTGAAATAACACGCACAAAGGCAACCTATTGTGCGATAAAATGCCTCCGATGTACCTAAAAGGCTCAAAAACGTAGCAAAATGTACGTCGAATAAGGTCGGGGCACATGCTTCGAGATGCTTCTGCCCTAAGAGCGAGGCACTGACCAGGCACGTAGAGTGCTGGGCGGGAGTTCCCTCTTGAGATTATAGCCTATAGGTATGAGCATAAATGACGACGGCACCCCTCTTGCAAAGGTTGCCGTCGTCGCGACTGTGTGGGGTGTATGATCAGCGTCTCACTTTTCTGCCCTGGGTCTTTCCCTCGCCGTTGACCGTACGCTCGATGTAGATACGATCGGGGGACTGTGGAGAAAGTCTGGTGCCAGAGATGCTGTAGCGAGTGGCATCGGTCGGAGGAGTGGTCACGGAGCCGATGGATGTCGGGGTATCGGCTACGCCAGTCAGCTCCTTGACAAAAACGGGAAGATAGTAGCCCAGATGGGGTGGCTGGTTGTAAGCCGTGTTTTGCCAGGCTATGCCCATGCGGTAGAGATGATCGTGCATGAGCGTGGGCACGCGATAGTTGGTATTGGTGGTCGTGCTCACGATGTAGAGCTGTGAAGGATTGTTCTTGTTCCACCACACCACCTCCTCGCGCCAGTCGCCAAAGATATCGGCCTGCAGGCAGGGTGTGTTTTTGGAGCCGTTGCAAGATGCGGCTGTGATACCAAGTTCGCCAAACGTCTTCTCTACGGTGGAAGTAGTGTAAATGCCCAGGTTCTTCGTGCTCGAGGTGGACCACTTTGTGATACCTGTGCCGTCGAGCAGCTCCTCATAGGGGTCGCCGTCCCAGAAGATGCGGAAGTTCATCGAAGGTTTGCCCGATGCAACGGATTTTCCATTGACATTGAGCGTGTTGGCCACCTTGGCCGACCAGAATTCTGCACCACGCGTGCTGGAAGATACATCTGCGGCACAGCCACGACCATTGTCGGCATCGCCACTGGAATAGAACAATATCTCGCCAGTGCCTGCATCACGGTAGTTGCAGCCGTAGGGCGACTCCTCATGCACCATGAAGAACTCCAGTCCGGGACGGTCTGGGTCAAGATCGCCCAGGTGGAGAGCATCGCCATGTCCGAATCCAGTGGCATAGAGCATCCAGCCGTTATCGTCTATGGCAGCACTGCCATACATGATCTCATCCTTCCCGTCACCATCCAGGTCACCCACGCTGATGCAGTGTGCTCCCTGTCCCATGGCGGTATAGACGGGATGCGTCTTCTTGGGGTCGGTGGTCTTGTTGTAGGTGCGTGTGGTGGTCTTGTTGCTGGCATTGGTCACACTGACACTGGAGTTGCTGGTACTCTTATGCAACCAGCGTGTCCTCAGCTGCTCACCGTCGAAGTCGACGGCCCACAGATTGGAGTAGGTATAGTAGCCACGGCACATCACGGCAGAAGGCCGTTCGTCGGGACCACCCAGATAGGCCACACAAGCCAAGTAGCGCTCTCCACGGTTACCGTAGTCACCCTTGTCGTTCTTGCCCGAACGGGTATCCCAGTTGAAGGTTCCTGCAGCATCGCTCAAGGAGGCGGTATTGTTGCGGTTGGGGTTGTAGGCGATGGTGTGGATGGCACGACCTGTGAGTCCCTCGAAGACGGTGAGATACTCGTGTCCGCCATTGATTCGACCATCTCCTGTACGATAGTCCGCATTGTTGTTGACCTTCTTGATGGCAGAGAGCGTAGCAGCCTCGCTGACATACTGCCCTGTGCCGTCCTTGGTACCGGGAGCCGTCTTGCAGATGACCTCTGCACGGCCATCCTTGTCGAAGTCGTACACGAGAAACTGCGTGTAGTGAGCTCCAGCACGTATGTTGACACCGAGGTCAATGCGCCATAGCTTCTCGCTTGTAAAGATGCGGTAACAGTCCAGATAGACCTTACCGGTCACTCCCCCTTGCGAGTTGTCTTTGGCGTTGGTGGGATTCCACTTCACGATGAGCTCATACTGCCCGTCACCATCGACATCGCCTACCGAGCAGTCGTTGGGCTCGTACGAATAGTCGCTGCCTGCGGCTGGTCGGTCGAGGTTCATCAGGTGGTAGCCCGTGTGGCTGAATGCGGATGCCTCTATGGAATCGCAAGGAACTCCATTTTGCAAGGTGACGAGCTCCAGCTTGTCGGTCTTCTTGGCTGCGATGCGTCGGAAGGTAGACTTACGGATGGTATCGCCAGTGACCTCACCATTCTTCAGTACGAGGAAGGAGGTGTGTACGTCGTCGCTACCCAACATACGCCATGAGAGCACGGCAGAGGAGGCACTGGTATTGACACGTATGAGGCCGCGATCGAGCTGCTCCTGCTGAGAGGCTGGGGTACTATAGGGGGTAGGTTTTACCACTCCATCTGCCAGGGCTAACGTAGCATACAGGGCAGCGGTGGCGAGGAAGATATTTCGTTTTTTCATATTTCTGTATTTTTTCAGGATTGTCGTTTGCTGTCTATTCGTGATGGGCACGATACCGTCGTGGTATACTACTTCTTGACGATGGTGGTGATGTCCACCATCACGAGGGTGAGGCGCTTGCCATTGCTGTAGCGACCAGACTGGAAGCACAGCTTCGTACCGTCAGGGCTGAAGAAGGGCTGGGCATGATCGGGCTTCATGCGGCAATCGGAGGCTATCTGATGACGCCCGCCGGTCTCGCCATTGATGATCCAGACGCTACCGGCAAAAGTGTCGCCAGTAGCCCACTTGCCATCACGGCTGGCA
>JAZLII010000210.1:0-23091 GCA_045617275.1 Bacteroidaceae bacterium | reverse complement strand
AATCGACAATCGACAAAAGAGAATAGAGTCCGTCCCCCCCTACAAGCTCTATACGGGCATGAAAAAAGCGGAGCGCCCGAGAGGACACTCCGCTATATTTTTGAGAATGATCGATTGATCGGTAATTGTGGGGACAGGGATTAGAAACCACCGCCAAAGCCACCACCGAAGCCGCCGCCGAAGCCGCCAGCGCCACCACCGGGGAAACCACCACCGAAGCCACCAGCTCCGCCACCCATACGCATACCCTGGCCACCATTGGCGCCACCTGCGGGACGACGTACTTCAGCAAAAATCTGATAGAGCTGCTGTGCAGTGTACTCCTTCTCGAGGAACTTACCTACCCACTTCTTGGTCACCTCCAGACGGGTATTGGCCTGCTTTGCTTGCTCCTCTGCACGTGAGATGACAGCAGTAACCTTCTCAAGACACTCGTCGTCGGTCATGTCCTTTACCTTCTTCTGCTCCTCACGACCGCCAAATGCTGACATGTCAAAAGTACCCTGTGCTGCCTGGAGCTCCTCCTGATAGGCAGTATAGTCGGTGATGAAATCAGCCTGTTTGTCCTTAGCCAGCTTCATGTCTTTAGCCAAGCTCTCAGCCTGACGCTTGATGTTCTCGGAGCGCATCTTAGCGATCTCCTCCTGACTCATCTGACCACGGCGGTTGTTGTTGCCACCATTTCGCTGTGCAACTGCTGTGGTGCAAGAAAGAACTACAGCAGCCATCAAAATCAAAATCTTCTTCATAAGTTTACTGTTATTTAGATGGTTAACATTAATTATTGAATCTACACTCCAGGTCTGACGTTATGCTTACTTGCATCTCGGCCTTCATTATTATTGACAAGATGCCAGGCAATTGGTTTAACCAAAGTAAATAAAATTATCTCACAGTGATGTGGAAGCAAGGCTGGAGCTTCTCGTAGCGCACATAGCATCGACCTTCGAGACGGGCATCGCGAAGCACCTCGCTCAGGATCATCTTTAAGGAGTCGTTGCGCACCTCACGACGAGCAGGGCCATTAGGAGGAGAGACGGTGTAGTAGCGATTGTAACTGATGTCAAAGGTGGTGCCAAAGAGGTGACAGCTGCGCTCGGTGGCATTGACATTGTTGCGGGAAAGCTTGAGCACGTCGGACTCAGTGCGTAGCACACTGCTCACGACGAACTTGTGCAAAGGTATACGCTTGGCATAAAGAGAGTCCATGAAGGCACGGCCCAGATGCTCGAGCAGATCACTGGCACGTGGTACCAGATAGGGCACGCTGCGACTCATGCGCTCATCGAGATGGATGTAGGGATTGCAACCCACATATACGAGCTGATTCATTCTACGCTCCAGATCCGATCTGTCCTTGAGTGGAGTGATACCCCAATGGATGGCAGAGGGAAGTTGCACGTCCTGTGCATCGGGGAAGTTGTCAAGATACCCACCTGGGACACTATATATCTTATGTTTCTCGAGAGCAAAGGTTGTGGGCTCGGGCAAAGGAAGCAATGCAAGGTCGGAAGGAGTAGCTTTGACAGTGGAGAGCGACTCGAAGACGGGGACACTGGAGGGGGAGTCGTTAGTAGGGATGCCTTCGTCGGCCGAACCATCTTCCCAAAAGTCATCATCTCCGATCGAATCGTCGTAGGCGAAGTCATCGTCCTCGGTAAGTTCCACACGATCAGGCTCACCAGCCTCTTGCGAATGAAAGTCGGTAGGCAGTGATCTGCCATCGTCTGTGACCTGCACCACATAGGTCTTCTCACCCTCTTCGGCATGCACACCAGCACCCTGAGCTACACTGGGAAAAGCATATCTCACTATCGTAAGGATGCCAAGTATAAAGAGACAACCTTTATAGAACAGATTCAATTGGGGCAGTTTTTTCGATTTCACGCAACAAAGTTACGAAAATAATGGTATATCCCAAAAAGAATATGTAAATTTGCAGAAAAATATAAAGACTCAACATTTGTTGAAAGTGAAAACCGAAGGCCGTGGAATCGTTCTGGACGAAGTCAACGATAGCGACCTCGAGGTAATGCCCGAAAAAGTGATAAGTTAAAAGTACGGAATGACAGAGAGACACATCGTATTAGAGGACATCGATCCAGTTTCATTCTACGGGGTGAACAACGTGAACATGCAGATGATAAAGGCGTTGTACCCCAAACTTCGCATCGTGGCCAGAGGCAACATCATCAAAGTGCTTGGAGACGAGGAGGAAATGGCCTCCTTCGACGAAAACATACAAAAGCTGCAGGCCCACTGTCTGAAGTACAATCAGCTCACCGAAGAGGACATCTTGCATATCCTGCGAGGAGAGAAGACACGCAAGGACGGCATAGACGGTGTGATCACCTACAGCGTGCAAGGCAAACCCATCACGGCACGCTCTGCCAATCAGCAGAAGCTCGTGGAAGCCTATCAGCAAAACGACATGATCTTTGCCATAGGTCCCGCAGGTAGCGGTAAGACGTATACCAGCATCGCACTGGCCGTGAGAGCACTCAAGAACAAGGAAATACGCAAGATCATACTCTCCCGACCTGCCGTGGAGGCAGGCGAGAAACTCGGTTTCCTGCCCGGTGACATGAAGGAGAAGATAGACCCCTATCTGCAGCCTCTCTACGATGCATTGGAGGACATGATACCGAGCTTGAAACTTCAAGAGATGATGCAGCAAAACATCATACAGATAGCCCCTCTTGCCTTCATGCGCGGACGTACCCTCAACGATGCAGTAGTGCTGCTCGATGAAGCCCAGAACACTACCACCGCCCAAATCAAGATGTTTCTCACACGCATGGGCACCAATACAAAAATGATCATCACGGGCGACATGACACAGATAGACCTGCCCCGCGGTGTGAAGAGTGGACTCAGAGAGGCTCGCGAGGTACTGCACGACGTGGAGGGCATACGATTTGTAGAGATGAACGATCAGGACATCGTACGACACAAACTCGTCACACGCATCGTCAATGCTTACGACAAATACGACAAGCAAAAAAAAGAGGAGTACGAACGTCTCCATCCTACACTTGTGCCCAACAACAATGGATAACAAAAACATAAAAACATTATAAATCATGAACGCACTTACAAAGACCAACTACAACTTCCCCGGCCAGACCGGCAAGTACTGCGGTAAGACCCGCGATTGTTATTTCATCGGCGACGACCTTATGGTGATGGTGGCAAGCGACCGTATCTCGGCCTTCGACGTCATCCTTCCCAAGGGTATCCCCTTCAAAGGACAGGTACTCAACCAGATCGCCAGCAAGTTCCTCGACGCTACCACCGACATTTGTCCCAACTGGAAACTGGCTTGCCCCGATCCTCAGGTGACCATCGGTGTAAAGTGTGAGGGCTTCAAGGTAGAGATGATCATCCGTGGTATACTGACTGGCAGTGCATGGCGCGACTATAAGAACGGTTGCCGCGAGATCTGTGGCGTGAAGTTGCCCGATGGTATGCGCGAGAACGAGCGTTTTCCCGAGCCCATCATCACCCCCACCACCAAGGCAGACGAGGGTCACGACCTCAACATCTCCAAGGAGGAGATCATCGCTCAGGGCATCGTGAGCAAGGAGGACTATGAGGTGATGGAGGACTACACACGCAAGCTCTTCGCACGCGGTCAGGAGATCGCTGCCAAGCAGGGTCTGATCCTGGTGGATACAAAGTATGAGTTTGGCAAGCATGATGGTAAGGTCTACCTCATCGATGAGGTACACACTCCCGACTCAAGCCGCTACTTCTATGCTGAGGGCTACGAGGAGAAGTTTGAAAATGGCGAGCCCCAGAAGCAGCTCTCCAAGGAGTTTGTTCGTCAATGGCTCATCGACCGCAACTTCATGAACCGTGAAGGCGACGTGATGCCTGAGATCACTGATGAATACGCCATGAGCGTAGCAGAGCGCTACATCGAGCTTTACGAAGGTATAGTAGGCGAGAAGTTCCAGCCCGCACAGACCGAAGGCGACATCGCTGAGCGCATCGAGAAGGCTGTTAGCGAATGGCTCGCTAATCGCAAGTAAGTTGCACACAAATTCCTTTAATTTACATTCTGCTAATGAATAGGAAAATCGTACGTCCTCAGAGGACTGAACGAATCATTTCCTAAACGACTGAAACTGAGCAATATCGACACTTGCGAAAGTTGAATCAATGAATACATACGGACTCATAGGCTTCCCGCTGGGACACAGTTTCAGCAGGAAGTTTTTCACTGAGAAATTTGAAACCGAACATATTGACGCTGAGTACCTCAACTTCGAGATACCCAGCGCCGATATGCTTTTAGAGGTAGTGAAGAGCCATCCCACACTTCGAGGTCTCAACTGCACCATCCCCCACAAGCAGGCCATCATACCCCTGCTTGATGAGATGAGCGACGAGGCACGTGAGATCGGAGCTGTCAACGTGATCAAAATCACACTAAAACCTGGCAAGAACGGGGCTTTTCATCTCAAAGGATACAACAGCGACATCATCGGTTTCATGAACAGCATACGCCCCTTGCTCCAGCCTCACCACAAGAAGGCCCTCATCCTAGGTACGGGCGGTGCAAGCAAGGCCATACGTGTAGGTCTCAACAAGCTGGGCATAGCATGGACCTACGTAAGCCGACGTCCCGCAGAAGGACAACTGACCTACGAAGACATAACCCCTGAGGTGATGCAGGAATACCAAGTGATCGTAAACTGCTCCCCCGTGGGCATGTATCCACACGTTGGGGAAAGTCCTGCACTACCCTATGGAGCCATGACTGCCGACCACCTACTCTACGACCTCGTCTACAATCCTCTCGAGACCGCCTTCATGCGCCGTGGAGCCGAACAGGGTGCTATGGTGAAGAACGGCCTTGAGATGCTGCATCTTCAAGCCCTGGCAAGTTGGGAGTTTTGGCATGAGTGACATGGAGCGTTGAGCGATTAGCGTTGAATGTTGTGCGTTGATCGAATTTATAATATTACCCCACGCCGTCATAACCTTATATCCTAAAAGCAAAGCGACCTCATAACCTTAAATAGACACCGTTCCCAACGATTATCCGTTGGGTCCCAAAAACCTAAAGCCAACTCCCCCATGTCTATCTTTCAGCTCATACGCAAGGTAGCCCCATTTGTCAAGCCCTATAAATGGTTGGTCGTCGCCACGCTCATACTGACGCTTGTCGGATCGGTAATAGCCCAGGTCAATGCCATCGTGCTGGACTGGACGGTAGATTCTATCAACGGACTTATCGTACACACGGGTCATGGCATCATCGGTGCGCAACACTTCGAGTGGAGCAAGGCCGTAGCCATACTGACCTTCATCACGCTCATACTGCTCAGCAAAGAAGTGCTGTCGGTGGTGATCACCTATGCACAGAACTTCTTCGGGGAACGTATGCGTACCCATGTAAGCAAGGACCTGGCACAGGCAGCCGTAGACCGCATACTGTCCTACCGTATGGCGTTCTTCAGCCGCAACGGTAATGAACCTGGCAAACTCCAGTCACGCATCGACCAAGGTGTGGGCAGTCTCTCCACGACTGTGCAGAGCATCTTCATCGACCTTCTGCCACTCTTCACATCGGCCTTTCTCGCACTCATACTGATGTTTGCTGCCAATGTCTACGTAGGACTGGCAGCCCTCTTCATCGTACCCATCTACATCGTCATCACCATCGTACAGGCACGACGCCTGAAAGGATGGAGACAAGAAATGCGAGGATTTCGCGAGATGAAGAGCCACGGCATCATCTCCATACTGGAAAGCATCAATGTCATCAAGAGTTTCAACCGAGAGGAGATAGAAAGCCAGAAACAGCTCCACATACAGACGCAGCTCACCGAAAATCAGCTTCGCACGCGTAAGGTGATGCTCTACTTTGACGGACTGAAACGCTTCGTGCAACAGATAGGCACGGTCATCATCATCATCCTCACAGCCTATCTCGTGCTCGTAGACTATCCTGGCATGACTATCGGCAAGATCATGTACCACGTGATGCTCTTTGCCAACGTGACCGCGCCCATCACACAGCTCCAACGTGTATTTGACACACTCAACGATGCGCTCGTCTATGCAGAGGGCTACTTCAACGTGCTTGAGGCAGAAGAAGAGGTGGAGGAAAGTGGCTCATATCGTCCTGAGAAGATAGAAGGCAAACTGGAAATAAAAGGTGTGGACTTCACCTACCCCAACGGTACCAAAGCGTTGCACGACATCAACATGACCATCATCCCTGGCAAGATCACGGCCTTCGTAGGTCTTTCAGGAGCGGGCAAGTCGACCATCGTCAACCTCTTGGACAAGTTCTACCAGCCCGACTGTGGGGAGATACTCCTCGACGGTGTACCTCTCTCCCAATACGACACGCACTACCTGCGCGACCACATAGGTCTCGTACTGCAGAAGAACCACATCTTCGACGGGACCATCGAGGAAAACATCAGGTACGGACGGCCTTCAGCTACGGATGAAGAGGTGGTAGAGGCAGCTAAAAAGGCCTATATCTATGAGCAGGTAATGAAACTGCCCAACGGTCTGAAGAGCCAGGCCACGATGCTCAGTGGCGGCCAGCAGCAACGTATCGCCATAGCGCGTATGTTCCTCAAGAATCCGCCCATTATCTTCCTCGACGAACCGACAGCCTCACTCGATGCCATCGCCACGGAACAGATCAAGGCCTCCATAGATGCCATCAAGCAGGGGCGCACCGTAGTCATCATCTCCCACTCCATCTCGCAGATCATCGACTCGGACATCGTCTACGCCTTAAGAGACGGACGCGTGGAGCAGAGCGGTAACCCTGACAACCTGTACCACAAGGGCGGCATATACAAGGAGATCGTGGATGCCTCTGCCCGCAGCCTCAATGTGGACAAGTTGGCCCATCTGCAAGAAAGCTAACTCTACTTTCCCAAGTACTCGCCCGGATAGAAAAATAGAAAGATAATACTACACCATATCATGACAAAGACACCATCAAAAATGAGAAATCTCTGCCGTAAAGCATGGCTCATCACATGTCTCCTGTGCATCGCGACAACCAGCTTAGCAGTTCCCACCAATCCGCGTCCGTTCACCGTCACACAGCCTGATGGCACGACCCTTCAGCTGCGCTTCATCGGTGACGAGAACTACTCCTACTATGCCACCCTCGACGGCATGGCAGTGGTACAGGAGGGCAATTCCTACTACTATGCCTCCATCGGAGAGAGAGGGCAACTCGTATCCACAGGCAAGCTGGCCCATGAAGCCACTAAGCGTGTTTTGGCAGAGAAGAACTACATCACGAAGCATCGTGACAACTTGCAACGCCATATCTCTACCACATGGAAAGAGCTGATAAACCTTCGCAATGCACAGCGCGAAGAGAAGATACAAGCACGCAAGGTGAGACAGAAGGTGGTAGGGCGACCCAGCACCCACATAGGCAAGAAGCGTGGCATCGTGATCCTCGTCAACTATGCCGACCTTGCCATGAAGCCTACCAGCACAGTGCAAGCCTGGGACGACCAGTTCAACCAGCACGGATATAGCAAGAACAATCACTATGGTTCGGTACGCGACTACTTCCTCGACCAGAGTTATCAGCAACTAGAGATAGACTTTGACGTCGTGGGTCCCTACACCGTAAGCCAGGGATGGAGATACTACGGAGCTAACCGTGAGGGTACCAACTCCGACGTACACCCCTGCCAACTCGTATCCGAGGCCTGCAAGCTGGCTGATTCCGACATCAACTTCAAGGACTACGATTGGGATGGAGACGGTGAGGTGGACCAAGTATTCGTGGTCTTCGCTGGCTACAGTGCCGCATCGGGCTACAGTCCAGAAGCCATCTGGCCTCATGAGTGGCATCTCGACTATGGTAGATACTATGGAGACGGTCAGGGCGCGCTCAAACTGGACGGCGTGAAGATAGACAACTACGCTCTGAGTAGCGAACTTCTCGGCACCTCAGGCTCTACGATGGACTGCATCGGAACGGCCGTGCATGAGTTCAGCCACTGTCTGGGTCTGCCCGACTTCTACGACGTGGACGGCAACGGTACGCAGTGTATGGACTACTGGGACGTACTGGATGCGGGTTGCTACAGCGGGCCAGGCTGGAAGGGCGAGGTACCTACAGGCTACACGGCCTACGAGCGTCACTTTGCAGGATGGCTCCAATACGACGAACTCACCGATCCTTGCAAGATAGAGAAGTTGCCCAACCTCGGAGACGAGCCTCGCGCGTACATACATTATAATAAAGGTAATAAGAACGAATACTTCATCCTCGAAAACCGCCAGGCTACGGGTTGGTTCAAGTATCCTGTGCAAGCTCACGGCCTCTTCGTGTGCCATGTAGACTACGACAAGGGCCAGTGGGAAAATGACCGTCCCAACAGCGATCCGCAGCATCCACGCATGACCTTCGTACCGGCCGACAAGAGTTTTGCCCGACAAAACACGGGTCAGATGGTATCCGACTTCTTCCCTGGTACCAACAAGGTGACTTCACTCACCAACACCTCGCACGCGAATTGCTTCGGTATCATGTTCAACAAGAACTCCGACGGTACCTTCAACACCAATATGGAGTTGACCAATATCCGTGAACTGGCAGGTAAGATATCCTTCACCTACAATGGAGGCGAAACTGCAGTAAAAAATAAGTTGAAGAAACTCATCGAAGAGGTGAAGGCTCTTACTGAAGTGCCTCACGTCGACATGGAAGACGGAGCCACAGATGTGATGCTCGAGGCCCTTGCCTCCGCACAGGCCGCCGTGGACTCCAGTACCACGAGCACAACCTCTGCCGAATTCCAAAAGGCCATAGATACGCTCAAGAAGAACGCCGTGTCCTACCTCTTTGCCACCAACCCCACAGATACCCTACAGCCCTACGATATCACCTTCACACTCATCAATCCTGAGGTGGCATCCAACGAAGGATGGAAGGAAGAGTTGGGCAACAATGGATTTGTCTTTGCCAACAACTGCGGTGCTTATACCAATATGAAGTACAATCTCTCGCAGAGTACTGCGAAGATGCCGAAGGGTCGCTACCGAGCTACAGTACAGGCCTTCCAGCAGACGGGCAATGCCACTGAGACACTGACCAATGCCGTCAATGCCAGCTTCTATGCACGTACCAAAACTATGAGGGTGAAGAATATCGCCGACGATGCGCTCACCAGCAAGAAGAGTACCTCCGATCAGCAACTGGGCAACGGACTCTATGCGCCCAAAAATCAAGCCGGAGCTAACGTATTCTTCCGAAACGGTATGTATCTGAACAGCCTCGAGTTTGAGAACACATCCACCACGGGCACCACCATCAAGTTGGGCGTGAGATGTACGCAGGCCAAGGAGGGATACTGGACTTGCTTCACCAACTTCAAGTTGTACTTCCTGGGGGATCCTGAAACGGTCATAGACGGAGGAGCAGGCACCGATGCCATTCATGCCGTCTCTTCTGCCAACCAATCCATCGACACTTACGATCTGATGGGTCGAAAGGTGAATGACTCGAAGATGAGATCGGGCATCTACATCAAGGCTGGCAAGGTCATCTTGGTTAAGTAAATTTTTCAAAAAAAGATTTCACACAAAAAATAGAGGACTCCGGAAAGAGTCCTCTATTTCTATATATCATCCTAAAAGGATAACTTCACTCTACTTTCAGCTATCAGCCTTACTTGCCCAGAATCTCATCGAGATAGGTATAGAAAGCGGGATCCTCACCTACGATGATCTTGGCTATCTTGCCTTCGGGATCGATGACAATCTTGGTGGGGAAACCAGTTACGGCATAGTCACTCAAGACGCTGCTGGTACGAGGGTTGTAGACATGTTTCCAAGGCAACTCGTACTTCTCAACAGCCTGCTTCCATGCATCCTCAGTATCGTTGCAGTCCACACCCAGGATCTCAAACTTACCGGCGTACTTCTCATAGTACTTCTTCATGTCGGGTATACCCTTGATACACCAGCCACACCAGCTACCCCAGAAGTCCAGCACGACATACTTACCACGAAGTGAACTCAAAGCAAGGGGATTGCCATTGAGATCGTTGAGCGTGAAGTCCTTGGCAGGAGCACCGCTCATCTCGTCGAGCTTAGCCTGGGCTTCTGCTGCCTTCTTCTCCTGCTCGGCACGTAGCTTGGCCATGTACTCGTTCATACCCTTATAGTACTTACCTACGCGGCCTTCCTTCATCTCTGCAGACATCTTCTCGTAAGGGGCCTCCGTGCCCTGATAGTTAGCAAGATAGAGCATAGCGCCCTCTACGTTCTGATGGCTATCTGCATACTGTTGGAGAGCATCCTGATAAGCCTGGCTCTTGAGACGCAAGGTGTCGTTGAGCTTCTGTGCAAATGCCTCCTGCTCTGCCTCGGGTACTTGGCGCAGACGAGCCACAGCACTCTGGTAGTACTTCACGTAATCCTGATACTTAGGGGTGAGGGCCATGTCGGCATCGTTGCACTCCTTGTAGATCTGGCTACCTCCGTAGAAATACTCATCGCCCTTGAGGGTCAACTTCAGCTTCTCACCAGGAACGAAGAAAACGGTGGACTTGTGAGCACCCTCTCCCTCGCCATAAGTCACGACAGCCTGGATGATGCTACCGATCTGCTTGGTGTAAGAGAACTTACCCTTCTTTACTGCCACAGTCTCTGCAGGATCCATCTTGGTGAGATCGCTCTCATTGGTAAGTTGGATCGTCACTTCCTTCACGTCAGATGCACCTTCGATGATACCATCCATCTTGAAGGGCTTCTGTGCCTGTGCTACGCTGGCCAGAGCCAACGCCAAAAACAATAATTGTTTCTTCATTTAATTTATATGTTTAAAAACTTAATTACGTAAATTATCGACAAAATTATAAAAATTCTCGGTATGATGGATGAAGTGAGTAGTCAAAAATTGCAAAATGCGCTTTATTACTAATCAAAACACCACCTATTTAATAAATTGTGTGACCTGAGACGCACTATGATCGTGCTTCGGGCAGGGTGTCTGGTTCGAACAAAGACTCTGTTTCGGGCAACTGTTCGACCTCATCTACGTCCAAAAACTTGGAGACAGGATTGGTCTTACTATCCCTGGCACCTTTCTTCAGCAGGTTTTGAGCCGTCGTGAGGATGCTCTGTCCACCGGGGGTAAGTTTGCCTTCAGCCTTTCCATAAGCCTTCTGGGCAGAGTCGAGAGCCGCACCGATAGCACGATACTGCTTCATGAACTGACCTACACGATCTATCATCTGATCGGCCAATTCAAAGATCACCTTCTGATTCTTCACCTGCTCAATCTGGGTCCAAGTGAGCTTGATAATGCGAAGAGCGGCAAAGAGCGTCTGTTCATCTGCTATATAGACATTGGAGTCCATGGCTTCTCTCCAAAGGTTGGGCTTGCGTCGTAGAGCTTCCCACCAAGCCGAGGAGATGGGGATGAACATGATGACGTAGTCCATACGCCCATAAGTCTTCTTATGGTACTTGGCATAGTCCTTCTTGCTCAAAAGACTCACTTGTCGCTCTATGCTCTTGACATGTCTGTCAAGATGTATCTCACGCTCCTCCGACGTCTGTGCATTGGCAAAGTTGATGAAGTCGGTGAGGTTGATCTTGGAGTCGATGATGACATCGCGCACCGTATCGATATGGAAGACCACGTCTGGGCGAAGTCCCTGTCCTTCATCGTCCTTGAGAGCTTTGCCATCCTCGTCCTTCATGACATATTGAAGGTCATAGTGGATGCCTTGCGTAAAACCCTGGCTTTGGAGCAATTCGTCGAGTATCACCTCACCATAGTCACCCTGAACCTTGGAATCGTGCTTGAGCGCAGTGGTCAGTTCCATGGCACTCTGACGCGTGGCCTCAGTTTGCTGTATGATGGTGTGGAGGTGAGCATTGAGAGAACCGCTAAACTCGGACTGCTCCTTGGTGTGAGCCTCCATGGCCTCCTTCATGCGGGCTATGGTGTCATTGAGCGGACTCACGATGTCTTTCATGCTCTTCTGACTGAAGTCTCCAAACTCTGTCTGACGGCTCTTGAGCATATCCTCAGTGGCAGCCTTCATGTCGGTCTTCAGGTCTGATATCGTCTGCTCAAAACTCTCTCTCAAGCGCTTCATGGCCTCTTGGTGACGCTCTTCCTGGGCTTCCATGAGGTGCTGGTGTGACTCTTCGAGGTTCTTCACCTTCTGCACCTCCACCTCATAGTAAGTAAGGGCATCGTGACGTTGCTGGGCCAGCAGTTCCTTTTCCTCCTGAAGCTTGCCCACCTGCTGCTCCAGCGTATCACACTCAGCAGAGAGTCGTTCGGCATGCTGGTCAGCAGACTCCAACTTCTGTTCGAGTACGCCTACCTTCGACTTGAGAAAGAGGAAGGCAAGCAAAGCACCAAGGAGAAGACCAAGGAAGAGGTAAAGCAGTGTGGTCATGGGGTTGAAGTTTTATGGGACCCGACGGAAATACGTCGGGAACGGTGGCTATAAGGGAACGAACGGTCAACCGACGGGAACGGTGGCTTAGGGAGGATTAGAGTTTATTCTGGAAGAAATCGACGATGGTCTTGCGAAGATGAAGAGAGGTGTTGCGACGCTCACTGATGGAGTGAGTACGCATGGGATAGGACACCTGATAGAAGAGCTTGTTGTGCTCTATGAGTTTGTTGACAAGCATCTCGCAGTTCTGATAGTGCACGTTGTCATCACCTGTACCATGTATGAGTAGTAGATTACCCTCTAAGCCCTGTGCGAAATTGATGGGGCTGCCACGGAAATAGCCATCGGGATTGACTTGTGGCGTATTCATATAGCGCTCCTGATAGATGGTATCGTAGAGCTTCTGGTCAGCTACAAAGGCTATGGCTACACCCGTCTTGAAAATCTGGGGGTAGCGGAACATACAGTTGAGCGTCTGGCTACCTCCTCCACTCCATCCGGTGATACCGATACGGTTGGCATCCATCCAGGGGAACTGACGGCAGAGGTCAAGGATGCCACGAGCCTGATCCTCGCTGGCTGCTACACCCACCTCACCATAGATACACTTACGCCAGACACGCCCTCGGGGACTGTTGGCTCCACGGTTCTCGATGCTTACCACCACAAATCCCTGCGAAGCCAGATACTGCCAGAAGAGTGTGCTCTCCCAACGGTCTTGCACGGTACCCGAGGCTGGTTCACCATAGACATAGTCGATGACAGGATATTTCTTTGTGGGGTCGAAATTCTTGGGTTTGATGATCCATGCATCGAGCATGAGATCGCCACTCTTCACCTTGACAAACTCCTTGTCATTGAGTCCCAACGACTCAAACTGCTTACGGGCATCCGCATTGAGTTCCAAATCCTCCTTGACTGACCATTTGCCCTTCTTGTCACATGCTATGAGGCGATACTGACTGGGGGTGGAAGCATTGCTGAAGGACTCTACGGCATAGTCACAATTGGGCGACATATTATAGCTGTACTGTCCATCCGCATCGTGGCGAACCTCCTCACACTGACCGTTTCCCATGAGTTTGGCACGATAGAGGTAGCGCTGTGTGGCAGCATCAGGACGCGTGGCCATGAAGTAGAGATAGCCTCTCTTCTCATCGAGAGCCACCTCACTGATGACGTCGAAATCGCCCTTAGTGATGCAATTCCATTGTTTGCCATCGGCCGATACACGATATACATGGCGCCAACCATCGCGCTCAGAAGTGAAGGTGAAATACTTATTGCCAGCCAGCCAGTGGATATTGTCATTGGTCTCCACCCAGGCAGAGTCCTGGTCTACGGTCAGCACCTTCAAACCGCGTGCCTCACCATCCACCACCTCACAAGTCCAGAGGGTATTGGTGTTCTGTGCGCGATTCATCTGCTGTATCATCAGTCGGTTGGTACCGGGCACAAACTCCATGCGAGGGAGATAGTTCTCACGAGAATCTCCTGAGATGGGTATCCATCGCGTGGTGGGCTCGGTCAGGTCCATGGTGGCTACAGCACCTTGTGCACGTCCGGCTCCAAACACGTCGAGTATGCCTACACGTACAGCACTATTGGTCGTACCGGCCTTGGGATAAGGGAAATGCTCCACTGTGGGATAGATGCTGTCTACATTGTTGATGATGTCAAACCACCCCGTACCTTGAGTATCGGACTGCCAATAGGCGATGTACTTGCTGTCTCCACTCCAGCGGAAACCGTCACGGCAGTCAAATTCCTCCTCATAGACCCAGTCGAAGGTACCATTGACTATCGAGGAACGCTGCAGCACACCATTCTGGTCCACACCGCCTACCACACCGTCAAAGGTCAACTGCTCTCGTTGTCCGCCTGAGACATGCTCCAGGTAGATGTTATTTTGACTTACGTAAGCCACTTTCTGCCCATCGGGAGAGAACTTGGCAAACATCAGGCTGCTCTCTGGCAAGCCCTGGCCCAACTTCCTTCGCTCACCCGTCTTCAAGTTGACAAGGTAGTAGTCTCCACGCGTGTTGTAGCGCCATACACGGCGTGTGTTGGTAAAGTCAAGGGCAAAGGTACCGTCTGCATTCTGACTGGCATACTGCTGAGTGCGAGTCTGTGAGGCGGCCTCATAAGGCATGTCGGTAGCCCCATCATTGCCCCAGGTAAGCGAACGGGGACGCTTCAGTTGCACCAAGGACCAATTGTTGACAGCCGACTCCAGCGTCAGTTCCTTTTGAGCAAATGTGCTTGTGCAACATAAACTCGCAAGCACAACGAATATAGTCAGTCTTCTCATATCTTAATATTAAATAATGAAAATCAACTCTTAAGAATTCTCAATTTTCAATTCGCCTACAGCGCCGCCTTGACACGATCGGCCAACTCTTCGTAGGTCTCATCGGGCAGAGGCATGATGGGAGCCATATACTCCACGCTCACAGGATGGCGCTTGGGCAACTTCTTGTGACGAGGCCAAGCTTCAAAGGCACCATCGATGCGCACAGGTACCACGGGTACACCTAGTTCCTTGCTCAAGATAGCAAAGGTCTTCTTGAAGGTGCCTATCGTGCCGTCCTTCGTACGCGTTCCTTCGGGAAAAATGACGAGGTTGCCACCATGCTTGAGTATCTCGGCCAACTGACATATCGACTCCTTCAGCGTACGCATATCCATGACCACCACATTGTGATTGTTGGCCACAAATCGAGACAAGGGGTTCTTCACATGCTCACGCTTGGCATAGAAGTAGGTCTGTCGCAAGATGGATTTCTCCAGATAAGCCACCACCATGGGACCGTCCAGGAAACTCTGATGATTGGGGGCCAGTATGTAGGGACCCTCTGCTGGAAGGTTTTGCATACCCTTTACGTTGGGATGGAACATCATAGAGAAGAAGCATTTGCAAAGCTGGGTGAACGATACACCGAGGAGGGGCATCTTCGACAGCTTGGCGATGTGGTGATGTCCGGAGAGCAAGATGTCGTGCCAATCCACGTCTTCAGCCTCCATGCGAGTCTTGCTGACAGCGATGAAGTCTGCCAAGGCCTGTACCGACTTGTGGGCCAACATCTCCTCGGTGGTGAGCTTCATGCCGAACGACTGCTCTATAAAGCCCTGCAACGCCACCTTGTCGAGCGAATCCATGGCAAGGTCGGTCTCTAGATTGTCTCCAGGATGCACGTCGATATGCTTCTCCGCAGAAATGTAGTGCTTCAGTATCTCATATTCGGGTGTACCTTTTTCTTCAGGTACGTCAGAGGTCTTGGGAGTGTCTTGAGGAGCCACACCCTTGATGATGTCGGACAACTTAAAACGCTGCAACTTATCGAGACGTGTACGAGGAAGGGGTTGCTCATAGACCATGAGGCTCATCACCTTCTTATAGGGAGCCACCTTCTCATTGTAGTGCTGCAGGACTTCGAGCTTCATCGCCTCTTCCATCTCGCCCAGGCTCTTTCCTTCCTTCCAGGCGTCCTGGGGCACAAGGATAGCCTTGAGCATGTCGCCGTCCTGCGTCACAGCGGCTTCCTTGACGATATGCTGGAAGGTTTCCAGTTTCTCCTCTATCTCCGAGGGATTGATATTCTTACCGTTGGAGAGCACGATGATCTCCTTCTTTCGACCAGTGATGGTGAGGCGTCCAGCCTCGTCCAAGGTCGCCAAGTCGCCTGTGTGAACAAATCCATCGCTGTCGATGATCGCAGCCGTCTCTTCGGGACGATTGTAATAACCCTGCATCACATTGCGACCACGGGCACAGAGTTCGCCATCGACGAGCTTCACCTCAACGGAAGGCATAGGCAGACCTACGCATCCAGGCTTGATGTCGCCAGGGCGGGTGAAGGAAATGATGGGAGCCGTCTCCGTCATGCCATAGCCTTCGAGCACGTCCAAGCCAAGTGTCTTGAGACCCTGTGCCGTCTCCATGTCAAGCGCTGCACCTCCACTCACGCAGAAGTCGATATGTCCACCCATCTTCTTGCGCACAGAGGAGAAGACGAGACGAGAGAGCGTGCGGCTCTGCGCCTTCTCACAAAGACGGTAGAGCATACGGGTGACGGCACTTGCATCGATCTTGCCCTTGATGCCGCGAAAGAGTGTCTGCCACAGACGAGGCACACCGATCATCACGCCGATCTGTCCCTGTTGCAAAGTGCCCATGATATCGGCGGCGCCCAGCGAAGGACTGATGGCCACACCACTGCCCACTACCATGGGAGCAACGAGCGTGCCTACCAAAGGCAACACATGATGAAGAGGCAGAAGCACGATGATACGACGGTCAGAGGTGAGAATGGGAACTTCCTCACTTACCGAACGTACGTTTGCCATCACGTTTTCATAGGATAGCATCACACCCTTGGGCGAACCTGTCGTACCCGAGGTATAGCAGATGAGACAGGTATCATCGTCTTCATAATAGATCTCTGCCAAAGGCTGTCCCTCGACATCGGCCGTCTCATAGTCATCCATCAGGAGCACCTTGACATCGCGACCGGAAGTACTTATGGCCTCTTCTATCAGCGAACGTTTACTGTTGGAAGTCCAGATGGCATCGGGGTGGCAGTCATTGATGATATAAGCCACATCCTGCACCGTGCTTCCTGCATCCACAGGCACTACGGTACCTTGATTGCGCCATACGGCATAGAAGGCGTAGAACCATGCTTCACGGTTTTCGCTCATGATCAGGACTTTGGTGCCTTTTCCTTGTGGAGTGTACTGAGCAAAGTGAGACACATGCTGTAGCACCTGGCTAAATGACACACGACGTTGACCACTTATGATGGCCACTTTGTCGGATGGTTGAATCAATTTTTTCATGCTTTGTTTTTTTGGGGTGGGTCATTTGTTTACTGTCAAATCCTCTCTCTCTGGATCTTCAAGTTGCAGGGCTGTGTCTATATGATTTATAATAGGTCTGTAGTAAAGAATGGTTCAGACCAGATGTTTGATAAAGCTGAACAACTTATATGGCATATAGCGGAAGGGCACGTCTATCCAAGTAGGAGTGACCAGCACGGCCCGCCTGTGTGAGAATGCTTCAAAACTCTCTTTACGATGATAGCGACCCATGCCGCTATTGCCTACACCGCCAAAGGGAAGATGCGTATTGACGATGTGCATGATGCTGTCGTTGATGCATGCGCCTCCTGAGGAGGTTCGGCGTATGAGCTCCCAACCCGTCTTTTCCTTGCCATAATAGTAGAAAGCCAAAGGCTTGGGTCGTGCTGTCACAAACTCCGCCACCTTGTCTGCGAAAGTGCTGCCTTCGTCATCCAAGGTGATGAGCGGGAAGATGGGACCAAATATCTCCTCTTGCATGACGGGAGCATCTGGCGACACATTGTCGAGAAGTGTGGGTTCGATGTAGCGCTCGCTCGCATCGGTATGGCCTCCGCTTACGATGGTGCCTTGCTGCAGATAACTGCTCACACGCTGGAAGGCCTTGTCACTTACCATCCTCACATAGTGCTGGCTCTGCTTCACGTCTTCTCCGTGAAGTACCTTGAGTTGCTTCTGGAAAGCCTCAATGAAGGCTTGCTTCACATCGCGGTGTATGAGGATATAGTCGGGCGCAATGCAGGTCTGACCGCTGTTGAGTGTCTTTCCCCATGCGATGCGTTTGGCTGCCACATCTATATTGGCAGTCTTGTCGATGATGCAGGGGCTCTTGCCACCCAGTTCGAGAACCACAGGGATAAGATGCTTGGAGGCTGCCTCCATCACGGTGTGCGCCACAGCAGGACTGCCTGTATAGAAGATGATATCAAATGGTTTCTCAAAAAGACAGGCATTGACATCACGGTTGCCCTGACATACGGCCACGTAGTCCTCTGGGAAGGTATCGGCCATCATGTCGGCCAGCACCTGCGACACATGAGGCACATAGGGGGAGGGCTTAAGTACAGCTGTACATCCGGCCGCGATGGCACCTACGAGAGGGCACAGAAGAAGCTGCACAGGATAGTTCCAAGGGGCTACGATGAGGGCTGTACCCAGAGGCTCCTTGACCACATAACTCATAGAAGGCAATACCGCCATCGCGGGCATCTTCCACTCACGGCGACTCCATCGACCCACTCGGCTTCGGGCCTCTCGTATCTCGGCCAGCACGATGCTCAACTCCGTGAGATAGGCTTCCTCGCGCGACTTGTGTAGGTCGGTCCAAAGGGCTTCACTGAGTGCATCGTTCCACTTCTCCAAGGCATGCTGCAGTCGAGTGAGTTGCTGTTTACGGAAAGAGACGGGCAAGGTCTTACCTGTGGCAAATGCACGCTTCTGTGAGGTAAATATCTGGTCTATCTTTGTAGCTAATGTTGGCTCCATATTGATGTCGTTGGTCTTTGATTTACTGTCTGTATGATAGATATTTTAAGCAAGGAATGTACTTGAGTGATGATTCAGTACATCAACAATATAAGTCTGATTATCAAGACTTTCTTCCGGTGAAATGATCCATGGCATGATAGATGCCAAAGAGTTCACCAAACACCCAGTCAGTCATGCACATGGGCATGAGTCCTTGCATGAAGCGTGCAAAGCGGAAGGCAAAGGGATAACCTTTGAAACGGGTATTGTGCTCCACTGCACGCAATGCCTTCTTGGCCGTCTTCTCGGGATCGAGGATGGGAAAGAACCAGGACTTCACACCGTCAAACATACCCGTATTGATGAAGTAGGGAGCGAAGGTTGTGATATGCACGTGGCTCTTCATCTCCTTGAGTTCTATCCACACAGAGTCCGACCAGCCCATAGCTGCCCATTTGCTGGCGGCATAGACCGACATGCGGGGATTGGCCAGCAGACCTGCCGCACTGGTGATGTTGAGGATGTGTCCACGGTCACGCTTCACCATGTCGGGAAGCATGGCAAGTGCCACGTACATTGGTGCTATGGTGTTGATGGTGATGGTTCGGTCTATGTCTGTCTGCGTATTCTGGTCGAAAGTCTTGTTGGTCGTCACCACGCCGGCATTGTTGATGAGGATGTCCACAGGTCCGAGGTCGGCTTGCACACTGGCATACGCTGCCTTCACGGTTTCATAGTCCGACACGTCCACACGATAGCCCTTGACCGTGCCGAGAGCAGAGAATTCATTCGTCACCTGTTGCAGGTTCTGTTCGTTGATATCCCAGATGGCCAAGGCTTTAGCTCCTTTCTCCAGTGCCATACGGCCCATGATACGACCTATACCAGATGCACCACCCGTGATCAACACTACGGTATCCTTTATCTTCATACTTGTAATTGCGTGTAATTTATATTCGTTTAATATTGCGCAAAGTTAACGAAAATGTGCCAAATATCAAAGCCAAAACACAAATATTTGCATTTAAGCATATTTATCACTAAATTTGCAAAAAAAAAGAGTTTATGACGAGACATCTTCTCATACTGGCCTTGGGTCTTTGTGTAAGCGCCAAGGCACAACTTTACCAGAAAGGCAACTACATCCTCACCGACAAGCAGACATACGGCTACCTCAACTGCCACATGTCGGACCGTGGACAATGGACCGCCTATGCCTTGTCGCAGGACGGTCAGCACTACCATGACCTGCTACAAGGCGACTCCATCTTCTCTCCTTGGCAAATGGCTGGTATAGAAGGAGGTACACGCGATGCATATATCTGTCGTCGTCACGACAACAAGGGCTATCTCATGGTGACCACCGACATGCACAACGGAGCCACCAAGCGCTTGAAAAAGCTCGACACTTGGAACAACTACGGCATCAACCTCCTCCATAGCAAGGACCTCATTCACTGGGAGTCTACCACCTTCGATTTCCGCAAGTGGCAGCCTTCTGTCACTCGCGTATGGGCACCACAGGTGATCTGGGACGACACCTATGTCTGGCCCGACGGCCACAAGGGCGGATACATGATATACTACTCCATGCTCGATCCCCAGCGTGAGTCGTACGATCGTATGTACTACAGCTATGCGGACCACGATTTCACCACCATCACCCAGCCTCAACTGCTCTTCGACTGGGGCTATGCAACCATCGATGCCGACATCAACTGGGTGGAGTCTGACCAGCAATACCACATGATGATCAAGAAGGAAGGTGGTACTCCGGGTATCTTCACCACTACGGCCGCTTCACTCAAGGGGCCATGGCCAGAGCCCGATGAGACGCGTTATGTCAACTTCGAAGGACGTAAGAAATGTGAAGGCCCTTCCGCTTTTCAGTTGAAAGGTGGCAAGTGGCAGGTGGGCTACATCGAGTACTCCAGCCGTCCACGCCACTATCGTCTCTGCGATGCCGACGACACCATAACCAATTTCTCCAACCCACGCGACATCGAGGGTATCACAGGCCCACAGCACGGCTCCTTCCTCCGTCTGACCAAGAAGGAGTACAAGCGACTCCAGAAATGGAGCGATCAGCAAGCCTCCCAAGGCAAATAGCCCTCGCCTCCCCCGAGGCAAGCTTAGCCACCATTCCTTGAGCATTTGCTCAAGGTAAAAATACTCACCATCCTTGAGCCCCCCTCAAGGCCCAAACATCAAAAAGTATGAAAACACTGAAAGTAGGAATCATCGGAGCAGGCTGGATAGCCCACAAGATGGCCCAGGCCCTTGCTCCACTGCAAGAAGCCAAGGTCTATGCCATCGCATCGCGCAGTCTCGACAAGGCGCAGGCTTTTGCCGACGAGTACGGCATAGAAAAGGCGTATGGAAGTTATGAAGCGCTGGTGGCTGATGAAGCCGTCGACTTGGTCTATATCGCCACGCCTCACTCCCATCACTATCCCCACACTCGTCTTGCTTTGGAAAACAATAAGCCCGTGCTCGTGGAGAAGGCATTTACGGCCAATGCGCGAGAAGCAGAGGAGCTCCTCCAAATGGCCCGTGAGCGCCATCTCTTCATCACAGAAGCCATCTGGACTCGCTACATGCCTCTCTCGCACAAGGTGAAGGAACTGATGGAAAGCGGCATCATCGGAGAGCCTCGCGTACTGACTGCCACCCTCTGCTACATGATGGAGGAGAAGGAGCGTATCGTGCGTCCCGACCTTTGTGGTGGCGCCTTGCTCGATCTGGGTGTCTATGTGCTCAACTTTGCCCGCATGTACTTCGGCCCCGACATCTCTCGTACCGTCACCAACGTTCACCTCGGCCCCACGGGCATGGACATGATGGAAAGTATCTCCCTGAGCTATGCCGATGGTAAGATGGCCAACCTTCAGTCGGGTGCTCTGACACTCAATGACCGACAGGGTATCATCAGCGGTACGGACGGCTACATCCGAGTGGACAATGTGAACTGCCCCGAGCTCATCGAGGTTTATCGCGACTACCAACTTGTGGAGCGCATCGAGCGTCCTGCCGATATGGTCAATGGCTATGAGTACCAGGTACTGGAGTGCAAGCGCTGCCTCGAGGAAGGCCTGCTGGAGTCTCCCATGATGCCTCATGCAGAGACGCTCAGCATCATGCAGCAGATGGATGCTCTCCGTCAGGAGTGGGGCGTACACTACCCCATGGACTGACCCGCTCCCTCTTGCCAGGCAAGCACCGCCAGCAGGGATCGCTCCCTTGCCTTCCCAGCCTCTTGCCTTTAGCAAGATGAGCCACCGTTCCTCGGGCTTTTCCCCGAGGCCAAAATGAGCCACCGTTCCTTGAGCATTCGCTCAAGGCCCCCATTCAAGAACCCCCCAAACCCCGATCCAAATATGAATATACTTCAAAAAACCTTTACCCTGGCCCTCCTCCTATGCTCCATGAGCGCCATGGCGCAATATCAGCAAGTCAACGACATCACCTATGCCGAGTCGGCCAACAAGTATGCACAGGAGCGTCGTAAGCTCGACGTCTACTACCCCACCAACCAAAAGGACGTACCCGTAGTGGTATGGTTTCACGGTGGTGGCATCGAAGGCGGAAGCAAGCACATCGACAACGAACTGAAAAACAGCGGTCTCGTGGTTATGGCAGCCAACTATCGCCTCCTGCCCAAGGCGCCCATCGACAGCATCCTGGACGACGCCGCCGCTGCCGTAGCATGGGCCTACAACAACGCCGAGAAGTACAATGGCAGCAAGCGTAAGATCTTCCTGGCTGGGCATTCAGCCGGCGGTTACCTGCTCGACATGATAGGCTTGGAGAAGAAATGGCTTGCCAAGTACGGACTCGACGCCAACTGCCTCGCTGGCCTTATCCCCTTCAGCGGTCAGTGTGTCACACACTACAACATCCGCAAGCAGCAGGGTATCGGTCCGCTTCAGCCCACCATCGACAAGTATGCGCCTCTCACCCACATCCGTCCCGATGCTCCTCCCATGGTCATCATTTCAGGCGACCGCGAACTGGAGCTCTACGGACGCTACGAGGAGCAGGCTTACTTCTATCGTATGCTCAAACTGGTGGGACATCCCGACGTCACACTCTATGAGATGCAGGGCTACGACCATGGCGCTATGCCCCAACCTGCCTACCACATCCTGAAGGATCACATCAAGCGTCTCACCGCTCCCAAGAGCTCTGCCCTGCCCGCTCCCCAGCAGGCCCTCTACCAGTTCGCTTGGAAGCCTGAGTTCGCCAAGAACAGAGCCACCATCGAGGGCGACGCTCAGATGCCCATCCTCAGTCTGGGTGGGAGAAACGGCTACTACGACCTGACGGAAGAAAC
>JAZLII010000209.1:0-9759 GCA_045617275.1 Bacteroidaceae bacterium | reverse complement strand
GGCTGTGAAACTGGCCAAAGAGGCCGACGTGGTCATCTTCGTATGTGGTACCAACAAGAGCATAGAGACCGAAGGTAGCGACCGTAGCGACATCAAGTTGCCCGTAGGTCAGGACGAGATCGTCAAGGCACTGGCAGAGGCCAACAGCAACCTGGTGAGCGTATGCATCTCCGGCGGTCCTTGCGACCTGAGAGAGGTACAGAAGTACTCCAAGGCTGTAGTGCAGGGCTGGTGGAACGGTCTGCAGGGTGGCCATGCCCTGGCCGACGTCATCTATGGCAAGATAGCGCCTTCGGGCAAACTGCCATTCACCTTCCCACTCGAACTGAAGGACTCGCCAGCCTTTGCCCTCGACAACTTCCCCGGCAAGGCTCCCGTAGAGGGTGACCTCTTCGGCAATCAGTATCGCCAAGACATCCAGGGTCAGCGCGCTACCGGTCGTCGTGCCGCTCCCGATGCGCACTACACGGAGGGTATGCTCGTGGGCTACCGTTGGTTCGACACCAAGCAGAAGCCCGTGCTCTATCCCTTCGGCCATGGTCTCTCCTACGTCACCTTCGGCTATGAAGACCTACAGGCCGACAAGCAGGCTTATCAGGAGAAGGACATCATACACGTAAGCTTCCAGCTCACCAACGAGGGTGCCATGGAGGCCGACGAGGTGGTACAGCTCTATGTGAGCCATCAGGGTGGCAGCGTGGAGTGGCCCACCAAGGAGCTCAAGGCTTTCCAGCGCGTCGCACTGAAGGCCGGTGAGACCAAGCGTGTCAAGCTCGACATACCCGTCAAGGAACTCAGCTACTGGAACGTGAACACCAACCAGTGGGCCTTGGAGAACGGCTCCATCGAACTCCTTCTCGGTGCCTCTTCGGGCGACATCCGCCTCAAGAAGACAGTGAGCATAGGCCGCTAACTCACAGTTAGTTCCCAGTAACTCCAGCAAACTCAAGGTTGACCCCCAACCGACCTGAGCTTGCGAAAGCTGGATAGAACACTTTCGGCCTATCATGGCCAAAGAAAAAAGACTATAAAAATAAGGTGAATGACTGATGTCACTCACCTTATTTTATTTTCATACAACCTTAACTCATCAGAGAGCCATGTCGGGACGGAGCACGTCGTGGCACTTCACGGTGTACTTCTTCGAGAGCTTGTAGGTGGCCTTAGCACGGATGTCTTCTACGCTGGCACCGAAGCGGATGTCGTACTGGCCAGCAGCCGACTCCCAACTCTGGGTGGCCTCGTTGTAAGAGGCAAGATCGTAGTTGGATACCTTCATGGTAAGCACCTGGCTCTCACCGGGCTTCAGTTCGCGAGTCTTGGCAAACGACTTCAGCTCCTGAGCAGGCTTCTCCAAGCCGCCCTTGGGTGCAGCCACATAAAGCTCCACAGCCTCCTTGCCGGCTACACTACCGGTATTGGTCACGGTGACCTGTGCCACAAAACCATCCTTGGAAGCCTTTACTACGGGCTTGCTGTACTCAAATGTGGTGTAGCTCAAACCATAGCCGAAGGGATAAGAGACAGCCTTGCCGGTGGTGTTGAAGTAGCGATAGCCCACATTGAGACCCTCAGTATGCTTGGTATAGTCGCGGAGCTCAGTCTTGCCATTGGCATCGCGCTGAGTCTGACGCACGTTGGGGAAATTCTGTGAAGAAGGTACATCCATGAGGGCTACAGGCCAGGTCATGGAGAGCTTGCCGGAAGGATTGGCCTTACCAAGGAGCACGTCGGCTACACTGTTGCCACCTTCCTGACCGGGCTGCCATGCCAAGAGAATAGCATCGGGCTTAGCCTTCCAAGAGGCAGTCTCGAGAACGTTACCCATATTGAGGATGACCACCACCTTCTTGCCCTTGGCATGGAAAGCTTCGCACACATTGCTGATGAGCTGCTGCTCTACCTCGGTGAGGCAGAAGTCGTCGGCCTCCTTACGGTCGCTACCCTCACCTGCCTGACGGCCAAGGGTGATGAGTGCCACGTCGGACTCATTGGCCTGTCCTTCTGCGATCTGACGGCTGACGGGCATCTCTGTGAGGAGTGCCTTGCCCCAGAACCATCCGCGACGGGGAGCTGCATCAGAGAGGCTCTGCTGATAAGCCTTGTAGTTGAGGTAGACCTTAGAGAGCTTCTCGTTGACCTTTACACCTGCATTGCCCAGACCTGTCATGAGGTCGATGGTGTAGGCCTTGTTGACATCGCCCGAACCGGTACCACCGGCGATGAAGTCATAAGCCGTGATACCAAAGACAGACACCTTCTGTGAGGCCTGGATGGGCAGTGTGGCAGACTCGTTCTTCAAGAGCACCATGCCCTCGGTGGCAGACTGACGGGTGACAGCTGCATGAGCCTTGAGGTCGGGCTGGTTGGAGAACTGATAGCCACGATAGCGAGGAGTCTTAAGCAGATACTGCAGGATGCGCTTCACGCAGATGTCGAGATCGGCCATCTTGAGCTGGCCATTGTTGACCTTGTCGATAAGTTCCTTGGTCTGAGCAGGATTGCCGGGCTCCATGAGGTCGTTGCCAGCTTGGATCTGAGCAGCGGTGTTGCGCTGACCGGTCCAGTCGGTCATGACGATGCCTTGGAAGCCCCACTCATCGCGCAGAATGGTAGTGAGCAGGTCTTTGCTTTCCTGGGTGTAAGGACCATTGAGACGGTTGTAAGACGACATGATGGTCCAAGGCTTGGCCTCACGTACGGCAATCTCAAAACCCTTGAGGTAGATCTCACGCATAGCACGCTGACTTACCACCTCATTGACCTCCGTACGGTTGGTCTCCTGAGAGTTGACGGCAAAGTGCTTGATGGAAGTTCCCACACCCTGGCTCTGCACGCCACGCACATAGGCAGCGGCAATCTTACCCGTCACAAAAGGATCCTCAGAATAGTATTCGAAGTTGCGTCCGCAGAGGGGCGAACGGTGGATATTGAGACCAGGAGCCAGGATGACGTCGCAACCATACTCCAAGACCTCATTGCCAATGGCCTGACCCACCTGCTCAACGAGTTCCTGATTCCAGGTACAAGCCAAAGCAGTTCCTACGGGGAAGCCCGTACAATAATAGGTACGCGAGTCGCCTTGGCGAGTGGGATTGATACGTACACCGGCAGGGCCGTCGGTAAGCACACTGGCAGGTACACCTAGACGTGGAACGGGCTGAGTGGTACCGGCAGCACCAGGCACGGCGTCGGCGTGAGCACCTACCATACCATTGGCACCAGACTGATTGCCACCTGTACTTCCCTGACGACTCGTACCCACTACAAGAGTGGCCTTCTCCTCGAGTGTCATGGCCTTCACGATGGCATCCACATTGTTGGGACTAAGTTTGAGCTGTGCCTGTCCGGCCAGTGCGCAAGACAGCATAGCAGTGGAAAGAATGAGCTTTTTCATGATATATTATTTTAAAAAAGAGTCATCTACAGACATTTTCTCTCGCAAATTTACATAATATATTGATAATATGGAACAAAAATAGACGAAAATGAACGAAAAAGATAAGTTTATACTAAAACAATGATGAACCGAGGCTACAAATGCGTCGAGAAAGCGCTAAAGAGTTTTCCTAAAAAAGGACATGCTTGATTAAACATTTTTGAAAGAAAGCTATCATATATAAAGTAACATGAAAACGAAAATTTAGGCCTAAAAACGAAACCACCAAAGAAAACGAAAACGAAAACTACGCAACAACCATGATTCAAAAGAAGATATACACCACAGCTTTACTGGCACTGCTACTGGCAGGACACGCTTATGCGAAGAAAGAGAACAAGGTGACACTGACCTTCAAGGGTAACAGTGTGGCAGTGACCAACAACGCCAAGGACAGTCTTGAGGTGACAAGCGAAGGGGCACACGTGAAAATCGTGAGTGCCTACAACAATCCCGTGACGGTGACTCTTCAAGGCACCTCGGACGACGGCTCCATCGTACTGAAAAATGACGGACGTGTGAAGCTGGAGATGAAGAACCTCAACCTTACCTCGCAAGAGCGTACCCCCCTGTGGCTGAAAAATAAGAAGCGTGTGGAGATAGAGGCACTGCAAGGTACTAAGAATAGCCTGACCATCGTGGAGTGCAAGGACACGGCCACACAGAAGGCTGCTGTGATATTTGCCAAAGAGAACCTCAAGCTCAGTGGCAAGGGTCAGCTCAACATCGTGGCTGAGGGCAAGGGCTGCAAGGGCATCACTGCCAAGGGCAACCTGACCATCGACGACCTGACGCTCAACGTGGAGACCAAGGGCGACAACTGGAACGAAAGCCGTGGCAAGTTCGGCGGCATGGGAGGTGGTTTCGGCGGTGGCTTTGGCGTCTTCGGCGGAGACGACAACCATGGTGACCGTCCCGACTTCAGTGGTGGCTTCCCTGGTGGAGGCTTCGGTGGCTTCGGTGGTGGATTCCCCGGCGGTTTTGACAGACCAGAGGGTGAAGAAGTGCCCGACAGCCTACGTGGGCGCAGAGGTCGCGGCAGAGGTGGCTTCGGTGGACCTCGCGGCTTTGGCAGACCTGAGGGTGGGGAGATGCCCGACAGTCTCAGAGATCGTCGTAGAGGCGGCAGAGGCCGTGGCGGTTTCGACGGTGGTATGCCCGACTTTGGCGGATTCGGAGGTGGATTCCCCGGCTTTGGTGAATTCAATCCCGACAGCATACCCGAAGGGGGATTCCCAGGATTCCCCGGTGGCTTTGGAGGCGGTATGCCTGACTTCGGTGGTGGTTTCGGCGGTTTCCCCGGCTTTGGCGGCGGGGGTGGCCATGGCAACCCCAAAGGCATCTCTGCAGCAGGTGACCTGACCATCAACTCTGGCCAAATAACTGTCAAGACTGCTTTCCATGGCGGTGAGGGTCTCGAGAGCAAGCAGATACTGACCATCAATGGCGGCACCATAGATATCGATGCCGTGGACGATGCCATCAACTGTGCCAAACAGATCGTATTCAACGGTGGAAAGGTGACGGCCCGTAGCAAAACCAATGATGCCGTGGACTGCAACGGCAATGGTGAGGCCATCATCATCAACGGCGGTGAGATATACGGCTGGAGCAGCAACGGCAGTCCCGAGGAGGGTATGGACTCAGACTTCAACCCGCTGCTGATCAACGGTGGACGCATCTTCAGCATGGGTGGTGGCATGATGGGCGACGAACCGTCCAAGCCCAGCAACGAGACGGCCAAGCAGCCCACTTACCTGCTCACCGGACTGAGCATCGAGGAGGGACAGCTCATCGAGGTCTATGAAGGCACGGAGGATAAGCTGGGCAAGAAGATCGACAGCTTCAAGGCACCGTTCAACTTAGGCCGTTGCTCAAGCATCATCAGTTATCCGGAATTCAAGGTGGGCAGCACGTATACCGTGAAGGTGGGTGAAAAGTGCTACACTCTGGAGCTAAAGGAGAACTACACCACCAACAGCGAAGGACGCGGAGGCGGTTTCGGTGGTTGGGGAGGATGGTAAGGAGTCGTCCGATCCCTCAATGAAATCGTTTTATAAGCAAGTTCAAATCACGGATTAAGGTTGTTGCAAACATGCAGAATGATGAAGACTTAAGAACTTAGGTTTGGGATATACAACATATTCGGAAGAGGCTGGAAAGAAATTTTCAGCCTCTTTTGTTTGCAAGTATGCCAAGAAAATTGTACCTTCGCAAAATGATAACGTGTAATTGACGGAAAATCAACCTAAAACCATTACATATACATGAAAAGAACAAACTTCACGAGTCGCTTGGCACTCCTCCTCATGGGGTGGATGCTTGGCATCGTAGCCTGGGCCCAGGCAGTCCCAACATTTGATCCCAAGCAGGGCTATCGCATCGAGATAGCCGACGGGCTGGCACTCGACTGTCAGGGTGGCAACGTAGTACTCTCAGCGCTCAACAAAAAGAGTCAGTCGCAAGTGTGGAACATCGTGCCCACCGGCCGACAAGGTACCTTCAACCTTTTCAGCCCCTACTCGCAGCAATCTCTCGACAACGGCAACCATGGCAACAACGAGGGCGAGGTGACCATGTGGTCGCAGGAGATGAACAATGGCAACCAGCAGTGGATACTGGAGTCTGTAGGTGAGGACACCTACGCCATCAAACTGGCTTCCAACCGCATGTATGTGGGCTACAAGGATACGGCACAGCCCGGTGGCCGCGTATGGCAGCTTCGCACCGATGCGCTGAAGGACAATGTACAATGGCACTTCGTGAAGACCAACATCAAGGTGTCTCCCCTCGCCGTTGAGGAGAAGAGCCGCAACGACTGGGAAAACCAGGCAGTCTTTGAGATCAACAAACTCCGTGGACATGCCACCATGCTCAACTACGCACACGAGGACGAGATGCTGGCCGACCCCGCCTACAAAAAGCCTTGGCTGCACCCACAGAGCAGTCTGCGCCTCTTGCTGAGCGGAGAATGGAAGTTCAACTGGTCTCCCTCACCCGAACAGCGTCCTGTCGACTTCTTCAAGCCTGGCTACGACGTGTCTGCTTGGAAGACCATACCCGTACCCTCCAACTGGGAGATGCAAGGATATGGTACACCCATCTACACCAACGTGACTTACCCCTTCAAGAATGTGCCACCTCTCATCCGTGGACAGGAGGGATATACCATCAATGGCGAACCCAATGCCGTGGGTAGCTATCGCCGCACTTTCACCATGCCCGAGAAATGGGAAGGCAAGGAGATATACTTGCACTTCAATGGCATCTACAGCGCCGCATACGTATGGATCAACGGCAAGAAGGTGGGTTATACTCAGGGTCCCAACAACGACAGTGAGTTTGACGTAACGAAGTTCGTAAAGCACGGAAAGGAAAATGTCATCTGCGTGGAAGTATACCGCTGGAGCGACGGAAGCTACCTGGAGGACCAGGATATGTTCCGCATGAGTGGTATCCATCGCGACGTATACTTGGAGGCACGCCAGAAGATGCATGTATATGACGTATATGCCAAGACGGACCTCAACAACGATCTCACCCGCGCTAAGGTGAACGTCGACGTGGACGTGGTGAACCTCGACAAGAAGCAGGACGGTACCGTCAACGTAAGCATCCTGGACGAGAATGGAAAGGTGGTAGACCAGTACAGCCAGCTCTACTCTCCCGTGGCCAGCGGTGACACGGCTCACGTCAGCGTACAGCTCAACGTAAGCTATCCCAAACTGTGGAGCGCAGAGAAGCCCAACCTCTATACCATCAACGTGGCTCTCAACGGCGAGATCAGCACCTTCAAGTACGGTCTGCGCAAGATAGAGAAGCGTGGTGGACGCATCTTCATCAACAACAAACGTGTACTCTTCAAGGGTGCCGACCGTCACGACACTCACCCCATCTTCGGTAAGGCCATCCCCGTGGAGAGCATGATAGAAGACATCGTGCTCATGAAGCAGCACAACCTCAACACCGTACGTACAAGTCACTATCCCAACGACCCACGTATGTATGCACTCTACGACTACTACGGACTCTACATCATGGACGAGGCCGACATCGAGTGCCATGCCAACCACTCGCTGAGCAACAACCTCTCATGGCAACCCATGTACATCGACCGCATGACGCGCATGGTGCTTCGCGATCGCAATCATCCCAGCGTCATCTTCTGGAGTATGGGTAACGAGTGTGGTGGCGGTCAGAACTTCGTGGCTGGTCACAAGGCTATCCACGAACTGGATGACCGACTGGTTCACTACGAGGGTATGAACAGCGCCGCTGATATGGACAGCAACATGTATCCCAGCGTAGATGGCATGAAAAATAATGACAAGCGAGGCGACCAAAGCAAGCCTTACTTCCTTTGTGAGTATGCACACGCCATGGGTAATGCCATCGGCAACCTGAAGGAGTACTGGGACTACATCGAGTTTGAGAGCAACCGTATGATCGGTGCTTGCATCTGGGACTGGGTGGACCAGAGCATGACGAAGTATGGCGAGGACCCCAGCCACATGTATTATGGTGGCGGATTCAATGACCATCCCAACGACAATGACTTCTGCTGCAACGGTATCATCACAGCCGACCGACACATCACTCCCAAGCTGCTTCAGGTGAAGAAGGTCTACCAGTATGTGGACTTCCGCCTCATTGACAATAAGAAGATACGCATACGCAACCGCTATGCCTTCAACAACTTGGACGAGTTCCAGCTCTTTGCACTCATCACATGCAACGGACAGACTGAGTCGCGCGGCATGGTAGAGATGCCCAGCGTACCTGCAGGTGACAGCATAGACATCGACCTGAAGGATCTCTTCAAGAACTCTACCTTGCTGAATGAGTTCTACGGAAAGAAGAACGAGAAGTACCACGCTCTGGTGAACGTTGACCTCGCACTCATGCTGAAGGAGAACACCACCTGGGCACAGGCCGGACATGCAGTGGCCGACGAGCAGCTGGCTCTGGGTGGCCGCTGGATAGACTTCGAAGGCAACAGCAACCCATTTGAGGCCGACCTCCGCTACGAACTGGAGCGTGCTAAGCAGAAGCCAAAGGAGAAGCCCATCGAGCGCAACATACCCGCTCTCAGCGTGGAGAGTACCGGCAGCGAACTCAACATCACTACTGCCAACCGCAAGACGCAGATAAAGTTTGACCAGGCTTCCGGTATCCTGAAGAGCCTGAAGTATGACGGCGAGGAGATGATCTATCAGGGCAAGGGCCTCGAACTGGACTTCTACCGCAGCATCAACAACATGTGTCAGGGTTATCCTCGCACGGTACAGACCAAGGCCGATTTCAGCTGGAAGAATCTCAGCGGGAGCCTGGTAGAGGTGACTGTAAAGCAGGTAGTGAGCATGAGTAGCCAGGGACGCCGCATGGGTGGCGGTGCTGGCGACAACATGGACGAGGTGCCTCTCACCATCACCTACACCGTGGCATACGACGGTACTATAAAGGTCAAGGCTGACTTCGACGAGCGCAGAGCACGTCTCAACCGTGTAGGTCTGCAGATGAGCCTCACACCTGGCTTGGAGAACGTGAAGTGGCTCGGACGTGGCCCGATGGAGAACTATCCCGACCGTAAGGATTGTGCCTTCGTGGGTCTCTGGGACAACACCGTAGACGGCATGAAGGAAGAATACATCCGTCCTCAGAGCATGGGTGAGCGCTGCGACACCCGCTGGTTGTCCATCACCGACCGCAACGGCAAGGGTATCAACATCGTGAGCGTCTATGACCAGACCTTCGACTTCGCTGTACAGCACTATGCCGACAAGGAACTCTGGCAGACTAAGTACCTGCATCAGTTGCCCGGCATCCGTCACTCTGAGGCCATCCTGCACCTCGACTGCGCACAGCGTGGTATAGGCAACGCCAGCTGTGGCCCAGGTCCTCTCCCACAGTACGAGATAGGCAACGGCAAGCAGAGCTACACCTTCATGATCATGCCTCAGTACAAGCCTCTCGGCACAAAGTAAAAGACAGCTTCTGAGGCCACATAGAGCCTCATCGTGAGCATACACATACAGCCATCATCGGAACTTCCGATGGTGGCTTTTTTCTTTACAAAACTGTACAAAAGGACAAAAATCGGGACATCCGGCCCAGGAAGATAGCAGAGCCTGTTAGTAAAAATTAAGCCTAATACGCGTGCGCATACAAGATATTTTTATTATCTTTGCACGCGAAATAATAAACCCCAAGCAATCAATAACGAAAAATCATATAAAAATGAGCAATCAGAGATACATGATGCGAGGCGTGAGTGCAGCCAAGGAGGACGTGCACAACGCTATCAAGAACATCGACAAGGG
>JAZLII010000208.1:0-7604 GCA_045617275.1 Bacteroidaceae bacterium | reverse complement strand
GTCTCAAAATGCAGGGGCTGGGGGGTCTATCTTCTCCGGCGACATGAAGGGTGGGGCATGGTATGCCACAGGCGGTAAGAGTTATCTGGCGGCCATCTTCCGTGATGCAGGTGCGGACTATGTGCTCAAGGACAATGAGGACACAGGCGGTGTCAACATGGACTTTGAGGCCATCTATGCCCTCGCGGCCGATGTGGACTACTGGCGTATCAGCAATAGCTTCGACGGAGAGTTCAGCTATGACGTGTTGGCCGAGCAAGACAGCCGTTTCAAGGATTTCAAGGCCTTCCGCGAACGCCATGTCATCTATTGCAACATGTCCCAGACGCCCTTCTATGAGTCTTTCCCCGTTCATCCCGAACTCGTTCTCGCCGACTTCGTCAAGATCTTCTATCCTCAGTTATTGCCCGATTATAGTAGCACCTATTATCATCTGCTCAGCGACACTCCTTCATCCACAGAAGCTAAGTAAATTTTTTCCCTATGAAACGCTCCGTGCTCTTCCTCTTTGCCTTCCTGCTCATCCTGGTTCTGGTGTGTCTCAATGTGGCCTTGGGCAGTGTGTCGCTTCCCTTGCAGGATGTCATCGATACGCTCTTGGGGCGTGACGACATACCGGTCATCACACACAACATCATCCTCAAGAGCCGACTTCCGCAGACCCTTGTGGCGGGACTGGCCGGAGCCGCATTGGCGGTAAGCGGACTGGAGATGCAGACGGTCTTTCGCAATCCTCTGGCAGGTCCTACCGTGCTGGGTATCAGCAACGGAGCCTCCTTGGGTGTGGCTCTGGTGGTTTTGCTGGGTGGCAATATCGCCGGTTTGGCTTTGAGCAAACTCGGTCTTGTCGGTGAAATGGCCCTCACAGTGGCTGCCATCGTAGGAGCCATGCTCATCATGGGCCTCATCATCACGGTGAGCCAGCGTGTGAAGAGTGGCGTGACGCTACTTATCATGGGCGTGATGATAGGTTATGTGGCCAATGCCCTCATCGGTGTGCTCAAGTTCTTTAGCGTGGAGGAAGACATCCGCTCGTATGTGGTTTGGGGCATGGGAAGCTTCCAGCGTGTCAGTCCGGAGCGCTTTCTGCCCTTTGCCGTTTCGGTGAGCCTCTTGCTCGTGCTGTCCCTTCCCTTGGTCAAGACGCTCAACCTCCTGCTCCTTGGCGAAGGCTATGCCCGCAATCTCGGACTCAACATGCGCCGAGCCCGCTTTTGGGTCATCACCAGTTCGGGCATGCTCTGTGCGGTCGTTACGGCCTACTGTGGCCCCATTGCCTTCCTCGGTCTGGCCGTGCCTCATCTCTGCCGTGGCCTTCTCCGCACCAGCGACCATCGTGTCCTGCTTCCCTTCACGCTCCTCACGGGTGCTCTCCTGGCCCTTTTCTGCCATCTCATCGCCCGCCTCCCCGGTTTCGAAGGCGCCCTTCCTGTCAACAGCGTCACGGCCCTCATCGGAGCCCCCGTGGTGTGCTGGATACTCTTTAAGAGAAATAAGTGATTAAACAGGGTTTAAAGTGAAAAGTGACATTTAGCAGACATGCGAAAGGAGTGAAAAGTGAACTTTCGCACGCCTGCGACCTCTTGTCGATGGAGAAAAATGGAGTCACTTTTCACTTTTTGACGTTAATATCGTACTTTTCGTTTTTCACTTTTCACTTTTCACTTATTTTTTACTAACTTTGGACTCGATAATCCATTGATACTCACTTTGTAATTTTCAATTCTCAATTTTCAATTTTCAATTCCCTCTCCCATGCTCACCTTATCCAATCATCTTACCATTCCCGAAATGGGTGTCGGCACTTGGACACTCAAGGGCGATACTTGCGTACAAAATGTCAAACTGGCTCTCGAGGCTGGTTTTCGTCACATCGACACCGCTCAGATGTACGAGAATGAGCAGGAAGTAGGTGAGGGCATTCGGCTCAGTGGTGTCCCTCGTGAGGACATCTTCCTTACCACCAAGGTCAATACCCACTTCATGCGTGAAGGTGCAGAGGCCGTTCGACAGAGCATAGAGGACAGCTTGGCTCGTCTGCAGGTGGACTATGTGGACCTCCTGCTCATCCACTGGCCTGTACGCGACTGTGTCAAGCACACCTGGCAGGTCATGGAGTCGTTTGTTCGTCAAGGCAAGGTGCGCTCCATCGGTGTGAGCAATTTCAATCCCAACCACCTTGACGACCTTCTCTCCTATGCCGAGATACGACCTGTGGTCAATCAAATAGAGATACATCCCTTCATGTCGCAGGTGGACAATGTGGCCTACAACCGTCAGCATGGCCTGCAGGTTGTGGGTTGGGCTCCCTTCGGTCAGGGCGACATCGACGTTCCCGGCCATCCCCTTCTCAAGGAGATAGCCTCTCGCTATGGCAAGACCTCTTCTCAGATCGTGCTCCGATGGGTCATCCAGCGTGGCCTCATCACCATCCCCCGTGCCAAGCCCAACCATTTCCAGGAAAATCTCGATGTCCTCCATTTTGAGCTCGCTCCCGAGGACATGGCGCTCATCGATGGCCTCAATGAGAATCGCCGTTCCTCCTCCCTCAACGACCCCGATTCCTTCCCCTGGTAGCCCTCGCTCAACGCTCAACCCTCAACATTTCCCCTCCCAGCCCTTCAGCGGTAGTGGGGCTCGCTTATTGCTTCGCCCTTTCCACTCCCCCTGAAGGGGGCTGGGGGGTCTTTGTCACCAGATACACTCCCGTGAAGACGAGCCCTATGGCTACGATGTGGCTCCATCCGAAGATGCCGAGTCCGAGGAGCACGGAGAGCGTGCAAGCCACTATGGGCTGTACGTAGTTGTACATGGCTATCACCGTGGGTGAGAGGATGCGTTGGGCCGTGGTACAGCAGAGGAAACTGAAAAATGTGCCACCCACCACCACGAAGGCCGTCTCCAAGTAAGTCTTCATCGTGAGTTGCTGCCACTCCACAGCCATCAGAGAGGGGAGGGCCAAGGGCAGTACGATAAGCGAGGCAAAGAGCATCATCCACTTCTGGCAGGTGATGGCCGTGTGTCGTCCTATGACCCCCTTGAAGCGAGTCAAATAGAAGGCGTACGACACCTGCGCGCAGATACACATCAAGTCCCCCAGCAGTACACCCCCCTCCCGTGTACCACCGGCTGAGGAGAGGATGATGACCAGAGCACCCATACATCCGAGGATGAGTCCCACGACCTTGCGCGACGTCACCTTCTCCCTCAGGATCAGTGCCGAGAGCACCATGGTGACGATGGGCATCGTGGTGGTCATGATGCTGGCATTGAGAGGCGATGTGATGCTGAGTCCTATGATGTAGTTGCACTGGTTGAATACGATGGCGAAGAGTCCCGCTCCCAGTAGCCAGAGCAGTTCCTTATATCGCTTCCATCCTGCCCCTGAGTGAGCAGGCTGTATCACGACATCCTCTTCCTTCTCCTTCGTCAGCAGCTGTGAGACCACCCCTGCCATCCAGAAGAGTAGGGCAGCACCCGTCACACGCAGCGCCACCATGCAAAATCCCGAGATGCCATGAGCCATGGCGTCCTTGCCCAGCGGTGCCATCATACCCCACATCGTAGCAGCTGTCAGCATGAGCAGATGTCCTCGCACCATGCTCGATTGTATCTTCTTCATATGTGTGATCGTCGAGACCGCCTTGACCTTCTATCTGTCCTTCGCGGACCTGTAGGTCGCTGGCTTTGACTGTTTGTGCTCTTACTTCTCTAGCAACTTCTGGATGAGGGCGTTGACATCGGAGATGCTCACCTTGGTGTCGCCGTTGACGTCACCGTCGCACTCACGTCCACCGTTGAGATAGAGCTTCTTGGTGACTACGGGAGACGACTCGTATCCAGGAGCCTGAGCCTGTGCCTTGATGACGAGTGTGATCTCGGGTTCGGTGGCCGATGTGCCAGTACCCGTGATGCCGCCTATCTGATAACTGAAGACGCACTTCGAACTGGGTGTAGAGCAGGTGGCCTCTATCTTGCCGTCCGTGAAGGTAATCACGGGGTCTGCACAGCGCTTCACCTCTACAGGAGGAGGCAGCACGGTACCGTCGCCCGATACAGCGATGTTGGCCTTCACGGTAATGCTCTCGCCGAAATCCTGATACAGGCCGAGAGTCACGGTGCACTGGCCCTCATTGACGCCCAACAGTTGTCCCTCGCCACCACTGAGCACGCGTACCACGGAGGGGTCCGACACGCTCATCTCCAGTATCGAGGGCGAGAAGTCATCGCGGTCGGGATACCAGCTGGCCACCTTGATCTTGCAAGACTCGCCATATTTGATATTGAAGGCGTTTTGCTCCAATGTGATGGACTCGATGATATATTCCAGACCGGGGAATATCATATTGAAGTTCTTCCATGCGGGTGCTGCCTCATAGGTCTCCATGGTGCTATAGTATACAGTAAGCATCGCCTTGTAGTTGGGGAATGCATCCTCAGCCAGCGTGGGAGGTGTGTAGCGACGCATACGTACCTCGTTGAGGTTGGTCAGACCGGCAAAGGCCTTGCTCTCTATGGACTTGATGGTGTGGGGCAGGTCGAGCTCGGTCCAGTTGGTAACGGAGGCCATCGCACGTTCGCCTATCACCTCGACACCAGTAGGGATGGTTGAGACGTTGCAACCGTAGCGCAAGGTGTTGTTAGCCGTCTCTATGATGGCATTGCAGTTGTCACGACTGTCGTAGATGGGATTCTGGGCATCTATCACGATGGACTTCAGCTTCGCATATTGTCCTAGATTAAGATCACCGATCTGCTTCACATCCTTGCCGAAGGTCAACTGCTCCAGATTCTCCATCGGGCCAAGGTCCCATCCCACTGTACCACCGGGTATGAGTAGCGACTTGAGACTGTTGCATCCATAAAAGCACCCATTGGCGAAGAAGGTCTCCGTTCCTTTCAACTCTATACTTTCAAGGTCGGCACAATACATAAAAGCAGCATTCAATTCTATTAGAGTAGAGGGCAGAGAGACAGAAGTCAGTCCGCTTTGTGCGAAAGCATTAACTCCAATAAATGTAACGCCTTCAGGCACGTCTATTTCTTTCAGGGTAGGAATGTTCCAAAAGGCAAAGGCTCCGATGCTGGTAACGGTACTGGGTATGTTGAAGTGCTGGAGAGACTTACAGGCCATAAAGCAACTTGCAGGTATGCTTTTCAGTCCTTCAGGAAGCGTCACGCTGACAAGACTCGCACATCCCTGAAATAGATTCTCGCCAATTGTGGTGCAGCCATTAGGGATGACCATAGACTGGATACCACTATTGTAGAAGGCACCGGTACCCAACTCCTTCAACGTACTTGGCAAAGCGATTGTCGAGAAGGTGCATCCACCGTTTGTGGCACACATTGACAATCAGTGAGTTGCACGTAATACGGTAGAAAAGTCCTGATGAGAATGTTTTGAGAATGTGAAATCGTGCAGATTTAACGTTTTTAACATCTGTTAAGACGACGCGAATTCAACTCGCAAGTGCGAATATCCAATACTGTTAATATTTTATCTCACCAATACTTACGCTCTCTCGCTAATTGCCAAAGCGTACTAATGTATATCTGGTTTTCTCCTTCAATGTTGTTTCGTTAAGGACCTGCTGAGCATTACAAACAATGATGTAAGTTTTTTCAGTAATGGTTACCCCGTTCATTAATGAAGCATCACTACTATCTCCTTTAATTTCTTTACCAACTTTGGGCTGAAAAGACCACTTGCCATTTGCATTTGCAGAAGTAAAGATTCCTTCAAACATAACTTCCTCTGAGCCTAACTCGCTATTTTTAGTTATAATGCTATGTAATGTTTCTAAGAGAGGTTTTTCTACTCTGCTTTGATGTACTTCACAATCTAATGTGCTAAATACCCATTTGAGGTTTATGGATAAATCGTTTTCAAGAAGGACTTCCAGAAATTTTTTATAACTATTTGCCGCATAACCCTTCAAATTCCTCAAGGTTTCAACTACACTTTCTGAACTATTAGAAAATAAGTTGTTTATAATGTCAAAAGTTTGGCCTAATTTGGATTGTCCAAACATATCAAGATTTTCATCAGCAACAAATTCAACATCAAACGAAGCCGCGAGGAATGTAGTCACTCTAAGTGTGGAATTGGTGTTTTGCTCTTCTTTATAAAGTTTTTTATAACTATTATCAACTAACGATTGAAAATGCACAAGGGCTGCAGACAAGCAACGAGCATCCATGTCATGTCTGTTCTGAGGCGTTTCAAAAGCTAAACGAATAACTGGTTTATTCGTTACAGAAGCTCTTGCTATCATCTCTTGGTTTTCGTTCAAAGAATCATTATAATAATATCCTTCTTCTGGAAGCATAGATGGTTCTAAAGCGCCCATATAATGCTCTGCATATATACCATCATCTTTCATATGGATATTAAACTTAGAATCTTCAATTTCTATGGATGAAAACATATCCAGAAGATCTATATGTCCTTTAACGAAATCATTAAGTTTATCTGCAGAGACTGCAATACCAATAATCTGCAATTCTCCATCATCAGAAATATCATAAAGTAAGCAAAGATATCTCACACCAATGACATCCTCAGCTATAAATAACTGAGGTACATCATAGTATTCCAACATTCTTATAATTCTAAGCTTCCTCATTGTTTATTATTTCTGCAGAGCCTTCATCAAATGAAGTTGTTCTCCACCAAGTATAGTGTTTATCGTCATTTCCTGTCTTTTTCAAAACACCATCTGTGGGATTAAGAGTGATTTTGGCAAGACCCTTAAATTGCTTCTTTAGGGCAGGCAATTTTGTCAGTGACTTAAAGTCTGAATTTTTACTAATAGACAAGCCATTAGCCATTATCAACTTTTCTCCCAAATATTTCTTTTCAGGATACAACTGAGTATATGGTTTCCAATCATCAGATACAATCTCATCTTTGTTTATCAAAAGTCGGTAAAATTCTTCGTCTTCTGGAACAAGGATATTTTCTGGTGGACAATTCTCTGGGAGAACATTTGCCCACTCTATTTGATACATCTCCTTATAATGCGATAATGTGTCTTCCTTTAACATAACAACATTATTTAGAGAACGAAATTCTAAGACCTTTCAAAAACTCTTCGATATTAACAGATGGCAGTGGGTGTTGTAATCCCGACCCTCTAAGCCACTCAAAGAGAATGCCGCGAAAAATACCTATTGAGGTATCAAAGATTGACAAGAGATCTTCATAGTTGTTAATTTTTACCTTTTCAGAACCATCTTCTATAATAGGAAGAGCATTCAAGAATTTGTAGTTAACCTTAACCATCAATTCATTTGTTAAAGGAGTTTCATCCTTCTTAACAAACTGGGATGTCAAGATTGTCGTAGCCACCATATTCTTAACATCAAGAACAAGATAAGGCAAGAAAGAAAGTTTAACTTCAACATTTCCTTCTTCTTTAATAGCCAAAGATTCATTTGATCGTGATATACTCACAATCTGATAATTGCTATTTGCTCCATATCTTTCCATATTCTTTCCTTTTTTTATATTCAAAGGCTCTTACAAAGACTTTGCTAATGCAAAGTTACATATTTTTTTTATAACACACACAAATCCTTGGTTAAAAATGTGTAATTGC
>JAZLII010000207.1:0-10355 GCA_045617275.1 Bacteroidaceae bacterium | reverse complement strand
TCTCATTGTCGAGCTGGTTCACCAGGAAGATGACGGGCTTGCCGAGCTTCTCTGTGATACGGAAGTGGTTCTGAGTACCAACCTCCACACCATACTGTCCGTTGAGCAGCAGCACAGCAGTGTCGGTCACGTTCAGCGCGGTGATGTAGCTACCTGCGAAGTCGTCAGCGCCTGGACAGTCGATGATGTTCAGCTTCTTGCCGTTCCACTCCACATGAAATACGGTGCTGAATACAGAGTAGCCATATTCCTGCTCCACGGGGAAGTAGTCGCTCACCGTGTTCTGCTGAGTGATGCGTCCACGACGCTTGATGATACCTGCTTCGTAGAGCAGAGACTCGGTCAGGGTTGTCTTACCTGAACCATCATTACCAAGCATGGCAATGTTCTTGATGTCATGTGTCTGATAGATTTTCATGATAAATATGTGTTTAAGGTTAACGTCTCTAACGTTTCGGGTATAAAATTATGAATTTTCTTTTAATTTGCAAAACAATTGCTACATTTTTTTAGCATCTCGTCAAAAAGAGGTAATTTTGTGTGATTGATTTAGCCCTCCCCGTTTATTCACCTCGTTGAAGTACAAATTGCCCATGGCCGGTATCTACATCCACATACCTTTTTGTAAAAGCAGATGCATCTACTGCGACTTCTATTCTACCTTGCATCTGGACAAGTGCGACGCCTATGCAGAAGCCCTTCTCCAGGAGATGAAGGAGCGCCAGTACGAACTGCCTGCCGACAGGCGCACGTACCATACATTATATATAGGTGGGGGTACACCATCCACTCTCCCACCCGCTCTCTTGAGCAGGCTGATACGAGAAGCAGCCGAGCTCTTTCCCCTGGAGCCTGATGCAGAGGTGACCCTAGAGGCCAATCCCGACGACATCCAGCCCGACCTCCTGGCTGCCTTGAAGGACACTCCTGTCAATCGCATCAGCATGGGGGTGCAGACTTTCGACGACACCTTGCTGAAGACCCTCCGTCGCAGGCACGACAGCGTCCAAGCCATCCAAGCTGTGGAGAGGCTTCACGCATCGGGCTATCACAACTTGAGCATCGACCTCATCTATGGCATCCCCGGGCAGGACCGCGACATATGGCAGAAGGACGTCGAGATGGCCCTTTCGCTCGACGTGCCACACCTGAGTGCTTACAGCCTGATGTACGAGGAAGGTACGCGGCTCACGCAGATGAGAGACAGAGGGGAAGTCTGCGAGATGGATGAAGAGAGTGCGTTGTGGTGCTTCAGACACCTTTGCGAGAGGCTCAGCGAGACCGGCTACGTCCACTATGAGATATCCAATTTTGCCCGTCCGGGGTATCACTCTCGCCACAATCACAGCTACTGGCAAGGCATCCCCTATCTCGGTTTCGGCCCCGGAGCCCACTCCTACGACGGGGACAAAGTAAGACGCTGGAATGAGAGCCACCTCCTCGACTACCTGGCCCAAGGAGCCCAATACGACACGGAGCATCTCACCGATACCGATCTCTACAACGAATATGTGATGACACGCCTTCGCACCCGTGAAGGCATCGACTTGGCCGACCTAAAGCAAAGGTTCGGCTCGGACATGGCAACCTACGCCATGAAGCAAGCAAAGCCCCATCTGCAGGAGGGCTATCTCCGACAGACGGGGCTGTATCTCAGCCTTACGGAAGAAGGCATCTTCATTTCCAATCAGATCATGAGCGACCTCTTTCTCTGATACGCTCATCGCGCGAAGCACCTCTCGCTCGCCGCTCATCGTTCATCGTTCAACGTGCGAAGCACCTCCCGCTCATCGCTCAACTTTCAACGCGCGAAGCGCAAAGCGCTTTGCGCTAATTCCTCATCTCCTGATAAGTGATCTCGTAGAAGCAAGGGTAAACATTGGTGGTAGCGTCGCTGTGTCCCGAACCGTGAGGCACGATGATACGCACCTTGGCTATGCCCTCGTCTTCGCTGATCTGGCGTCCCAGATTGACGTAGACCATGGGAAGTATCCAGCCTGCGGGGACGGCCATCACGCTGGCATTGCCCTTATAAGTCATGTACATGGCTCCACCGCCATTGATATCCGTGTTGAAAGAGGCAGAGATGGTACCACTGTTGTTGCTCACGTCCATGATCTCGGGATTGGTGGCAAAGTAAGGCACCATGTCGGTAGTCTGGAGACTGTCGCCCAGGATGTTCCACTCCCAGTATCGGCTGATGACACGCTTGGTCTCACCGGCCTTTATCTTCTCGCCTACACCCTTGCGTACGATCTGCAAGTAGATGCCCGTATTGCGGAACAGTACAAACTCATTCTTGCTCACGTCCGTCATGCTGTCTTGAGCCTCAAACTGCTCCTCAGAGATGACGTTGATCTTGTCGATGTTGAGCAAGGTATCGCCCTGCTGATTGACCAAGATGAGAGGCGAACGAGAGAGGAAATAGCCGATGGCGTCGCGCTCCTTCTCCTTCTGCTCCGCATAGGTTTCATCATCATGACACGCCTGCAAGGCAAGGCCGGCCAGCACCAGTACGGCGAATATATAGGTCAACTTTCTCATTCCTTTCTTGTGTTTTGTTTTTTCCGATGCAAAGTTAATACATTTTTCCGTCAGATGCCACATCGGCATCCATGTTTTATTAAATTTTAATTTTTAATTCTTCAGCAGTGGAGAATACTTCTTTATGGCCTTGTGTACCAGTTCGATGGCCTCATCCATGGTACCGTAGATGGTTCCTCCCGATGCGTTCTTGTGACCTCCTCCGCTGAAAAACTCTGCAGCCATCTGATTGCACGGGAAGTCGTCCACGCTGCGCAGGGACACATGTATGACGCCACGCTTCTCCGTGTCCTCACGCAAGAAGACACTGAGTCGCATACGCTCTATCTGCAGGGGTATGTTGACAAAGCCGTCCGTCTCCCCATTGCGTATCTTGAACTGTCGTCGCTCCTCGTTGGTGAGGCTGATGATGGAAGCATTCAGGTCGCGCATCACCTCCATCTTGACGTAGAGCAGATAGCCCAGCATACGGTATCTGTCGGCCGAGCCCGTGTAGAAGACGTTGCGGTAGATCTTGTCCTTGTCGATGCCTGTCTGCAGCAGCCGACTCACGATGAGGAAAAGGTCGGGACGGTTGGATGCAAAAGTAAATCCTCCAGTGTCGGTCATCATGCCCGTGTAGAGGCAAGTGGCCTCATCGTAGGTAAGACCTTCCTCCCACCCCATCTGCTGCATCAGCCGGAAGAGCACCTCCGAGGCGGCACACAGGGAAGAGTCGGAGACCACCAGTTCGCAGCACTCACGGTCGGGATCCAGATGGTGGTCTATCATCACGCGCTTGGCCTCACATTGTGCCACGGCATCGCCCAGTTCCTTCATGCGGCTCAGTTGGTTGTGGTCCATCAGGAAGATGAGGTCAGCCTCCTTCAGTATCGCATCCACCTCCTCCTTGCGTTTGGCATAGTTGAAGATGAGTTCTGCCCCGGGCATCCACTTCAGATTGTCGGGCCAACTGTCTGGAGCCACAGCCACAGCCTCATGTCCGAGGCGGCCAAGCACCTTGACCATCGCCGTCATACTGCCTATGGCATCGCCATCGGGATTGGTATGGCAAGTCACCACGATATGCTGGGCGCCATCTATGAGCGCTTGAAGACGCGCAGCCTCCTGTTCGCTGATTATCTGCATCATGCTTTCCTATACGTTACGAGAGAGAGAATATCAGAGATGCGTTGTCTAAAGAGATTTCATCTGATGGATGGTCTCCACAGGGTCTTCTGCACCGAAGATGGCGCTACCTGCCACAAAGACGTCCACACCGGCATCGCGCAGTTCCGCCACATTGGCCAGCGATACGCCTCCATCCACTTCTATCAGCGCCTTGCTGCCCGATCGTTCTATCAGCGCCTTGAGCTTGCGTATCTTGTCGTAGGTGTGGGGGATAAATTTCTGTCCTCCAAATCCAGGGTTCACACTCATCAGCAGCACCATGTCGACGTCGCAGATCACGTCCTCCAGCACGCTCACCGGAGTGGCAGGATTGAGCGTCACGGCAGGATGCATCCCCGCCTCACGTATTTGGCCTATCACACGGTGCAGGTGGGTACACGCCTCCGCATGTACATTCATATAGTAGGCACCGAGAGCCTTGACCTCCTGGATGAATTTCTCTGGCTGTACGATCATGAGATGTACGTCGAGAGGCTTCTGGGTAAGCTGTGCCACATACTTCAAGACGGGAAAACCGAAACTGATGTTGGGCACAAACACACCATCCATCACGTCCAGATGAAGCATATCGCATTCCGACCTGTTGAGCCACTCCATGTCAGCTCTCAGGTCAGCAAAGTTTGCACTCAGCAAAGAAGGAGAAATCTGTATCATAAACCTTTAGGTTTGTTAAACGCGCCAGACCAGCCCAATATGGCGGGCCAGAGCAACCTGATATTACATATATTTTGCACAAAGATAAACAATAATTACGACACGCCCAAATACAAAACCAATAAATCACAAACCTTTCTGCAAACAAACACGAGGAGACGCATTTTTCGCGTCTCCTCGTGTTTGCCATATATCCTATTCACGCCGTTCCGTCAAGCTTCTGCTATCTGTCGCGGACGAAACTGTCGCGCAAACTGACGGATATACTCCAGTACAATAGGACTTGGGGCTGGTTTTTCTGTGGGTAGTTGTTCTATCATTCGCGCCGTTTTAGGGGTTCATACTACCTTAAAAACGACGCACATTCACTTTTATTGTGTGACCTTAAGATTTTTTTCAAATCTCCGCTCGTCTCTCATCGCTCATCGCTCGACTCTCAACGTTCGCCGCGCAAAGCGCTACACCGCCACGTAGAAGTCCTTGTGGCAAGCCATCTTGCGAAGATTGAGGATGGCATAGCGCACACGACCCAGGGCAGTATTGATGCTGACACCCAGTTCCTCGGCGATCTCCTTGAAGGAGAGTCCCTGGAAGAAGCGCATGTAGACGATCTGCTGCTGGTTGAGAGGCAGGCGGGCCACCATCTCGCGCACATCCTCGAAGGACTGCTGCTGAAGCATGAGAGCCTCTACGTTGGGAGCACACATACGGGCATCGTTGAAGAGGTCGATGCTGACGTCGCCCTGCTCGTTGACAAACTCATGACTTACCACAGGCATCAGTTCGCGCTGATGGAAAGTATCGTGGATGAGATTGTGTGCGATACGGATGAGCCACGCATAGAAGTAGCCGTTGGAGGTATATCGCTGTGTGCGGATATAGGTAATGGCACGCACGAAGGTCTCCTGAAAGATATCGTCGGCGGTATCTTTGTCGTGAACTAAAAAGAAAATGTAGTTGAACAGCTTCTCCTGATGTCGTTCCAAGAGAACATCAAAAGCACCGTCTTCACCTTGCTCGTAGCGGCGTACCAACTCATCGTCGGTGGCCGGTTTGCATGTTTTCATTACTGTCTAAATATATTGATTCGGAGTAATGATGTGTCGATAGGCGATGTGATTTTGATGATTAAAATTATGGTTTTCGGTGCAAAGAAAGTACATTTTGGCGAAATGTGCAAGTTTTCTCGCAAAAAAATGCAAGATGGAGGTCTTTTTCTGCCAGACGTATGGTCTACGGTAGTTGCTGGGACGGTTCTTATTTCACAACACAAGGCATTCAGCAGACGCCCCTTTGTGATTTACCATTCTGAGTAGAAATAGGTGCAACCCTCCATCCTGGGGTAACGATCATCATTATTGTATTTCATGCTGCCCATGGGTGGATACTTCAACTGGGGTGTGAAGAACTCCGAGCGGGGCATGCCGGTGGGAAGGATGAAGCGGAAGAAGCCGTCGCGCATACCAGCCACCTGGTCGATGGTGTAATTGGTGTCATAGGCTATGTGAGTGCTACTGCGCAGATAGTCATCTCCTCCAGATCGGTCTATGGCAATGAGATTGCCCCGATCGTCATAATGATACGCTTGGGTATCCAGAGGGTCGGGATCTCCCTTCCGATACTGCATTTCCTTGCGAAGGCGATTGCTGGCATCGTATTCATAGAGCGTAGTGAAGTCACGGACCAGGTCTTCGTAGCGAACGAGGTTGCCCCGCTTGTCGTACTGGCCTCGGCCCACCACCTCAAGCTGGATGTTGGAGGGGATGCGGTCGCCGTATGCCCACGGATCAGCCAGTGCATATTCGTACTTCGTAACCGTCTTGGGCTTGTTGCCCCGACCATATTCATACATATATCTATAGTGCGATGTATATTGACCGTCACGGCGAATGGTGTGCACGTCCTTCCATGTCATGCGCCCTTGCTCATCGTAGGCATACTCCTTACAGTCGAGTGGCGTATATCGGGGGAAGTCATCACACAGGAAGGTATCGCGCTCCAGGGTGACGCGTCCCTGCTCGTCGTACTCCCAGCGTGTCTCACGCATGGGCTTGCCATCTTCCGATCGCACGCCTCGTTGCATCTTGCCATCTTCGCGGTAGGAAAACTCTGTGACATAGAAAAAAGTTTCACTATGTGCGCTTCGTACACGGAAGAGCGAATCATACTCGAAGGTATATCGGCTGCTGAAACGATCATGGTAGTTGTACACGACGCTGTCGAGCCGTAGGTCGGGGATGTCCTCCAGGTCCGTGGATGCCTCTTCCTCATCCTTCGCAGTCTGTGACTGAGGTCGTTTCTCCTTTTGTGCCGGGTGTACCTCATCGGGGAGATTGATCTGTGGAAAACGCTGGCGCAGTGCCTTGGCCTCCTCTTCCGTCACCTTACCAAAAATGGTGAAATGATTGATTTTCATCGAATCCATCCAGATTGGCAGGATGACACGACCATTGAAGCGAAGGGTGAGGCGGTCTATCTCGGGAATGCCTCGCAGTGCCTCTGGCACCACATTGATACGCAGATCCAGTCCGTCGGCTGTCTTCAGATGCCTACGGATATCGTCCGTCACCACTTGCGGCTCTTCGGCCATGCGCACCATCCATCCTATCTGTGGCGTGAGGGCGAGGGTGACGGTGTCCTCCTTCACACCTGTCAGTCCGGCATAGAGTCGCATATCAGTATCGCTCAGGACGTTGCCCATGCCGTCGGTCTTGACATAGCGGAAAGGCACGCACACCATCTCGCTGAGCATGTGGCTGTCGTGAGCTACGGTGGCAGGAGTGCGTTTGCCGTCCTTGTCGTAGGGGAAGAGCTTCAGGAACCATCCGTCCAGAAGAGTGGGACTGCCGACCTGGCATCCACGACTCGCGCCACGCAGCTGACTCACCGTCATCTTCACCACCATGTCCTGCCAGAAGCTCTGCTTAGGCTTGCCCTTCGAGGCACGCACGAATTCCTTGAGTATGGGGTCAAGTTCCTTGGTCCACCACCCCAAGCCATACTGCTTCAGGCGCATCGCCTTGTCGTGCACCTTCTGCCAGTCCTCGGGCGTACCCAGGAGCGTGATGTCGGGAATGCCACATGAAATGTACAAGACAATGTATTCGAAATACTCCTTCATGGCGTCCATCAGCGTGATCTCGGAGGCAATGCGCTCGGTCGGCCCGGTGGTGGTGAAGTCTGCCGTGATGGTCTTGGCAATGTCGCCTTTGGTATGCTCCCCAATCTGCTGCTGAAAGTTCTCCATGATGTAGTCCCAGTCGGGATGACCTTCGGTAAGGTCTTCCGAAGTAACAACCGACAGCGTCTTCCTGCCCTCATGACTAACGAACTTGTCGCGCAGCTCCTCGGCATGCTCATTCACGTAGTAGCTGAAGCCCTGCGCAATAACCAGCCACACCATATCGGGCGAGAGCACCAGGGGCCGATGCTCGGCAAAGCACTGCACGATGGTGGTGAAGAGCACGTCATCGCCTGCCGACGACATCCTATCATCCATGAAACTGCTTGCCACCAGTCCCTCTCCGGGATGGATGAGTTTCTGGTTGCGTGCCAGAGCCGTTGCCAAAGCCTTCCCATCCATCACGGCCTTGTGCTTGACATTGAGCTTGGGCAGGTTCTCATCCACCACGAAGGTGATGGCCCCCTTCTCCCGACTGATCACGATGTCCTTCTTCTGTGCCTGCATGTTGAGGGACATGCACATTATAATAAATAATAGGAGGTTCTTCATGTCGTTCCTTTTTGTGGTAACTTTTCAACTTTGCTACAAAGGTAGCGAAAAAAGCACGAAAGTACCTCAAAAAGCAATTCACAAAAAATTCACAAATGCATCTGGGAATTCACAAAAAATTCACAAACGACTCATAAGTAATTGGTATGCAGCTGATTGCGATGTAACGTCATTTCATCCTTTCTTTGCCATTTCGGGTGCAGGTTTTCTTGGAAGTGTGCACATGAGAGAAGCTGTGGAAGCCCGGCCCCAGCAGTAACTCACGATAGGGGGGTCCTGCTATTACCCCCGAAAAAAAGTTTGATTTTGTAGTTTCACGCTTTCACAATCAGGGCATCCTGGATCAACATCACTTCCTTCGCCGCAAACCTGCCTCCACGGATTTGCCTATAGGGTTTGTGCATTTTTTGTATATGAACCACGAGTTGCTGGTTTGGAACACGGGTGGCGTTGGATGTGAATACACATGTATGTGGTTCAAACATACACGTGTGTTTGCTACAACTCGGTATTGCAGCCACACCTTGATTTCTATGAACACCAAGGCTCATCAGTCACATTGGCCTTCTGCAAGGAAACCGACAAACCTGTACGCTCTGCCAATGTTTGAGAGTAAAAGGACTGCCAATGTGAAAGTGTGAAACTGTGAAACTACAAAATCAAACTTTTTTTTTGAGGAACAGACTGCTCTCAGAGCTTTCCGTTCTTCTCGTTCATTTCACTCGTGTTTCACACCATTTCCACTCTACCAAAAATTCAATGAATTAATACTACTTTCGCCTCAGTTTATTGGGAGTCAACTGGATTTCTTATGCAGGCAAGCCGAGCGAGCGGAAGTTGAGTAAATCAAGAAGAAACCGAGAGGGGATTCACATTGTTTCTGCAAATACCGTAAATCGTCACACAAAGTGCATATTCTGGGCAATACGGGCACCACGGAGGAAGTCGGCTGTGGCCATACGCTTCTTGCCGGCTATCTGGAGTTCGTCGATGCAAAGCCAGCCACCGGGGGTAGCCACGGCGAGAGTATTGCCTGTAAGGCGAAGCGTGCCGGGGGCCTCCTCGTGCTCTGCCTCCACCTTGTGGGTGGCATAGATCTTGACATCCTGTGCCTTGCCGTCTTCGCTGACGAGCTGGGTCCAGGCAGCAGGATAGGGACTGAGACCACGCACGAAATTGTAAACGGGAGTGAGGCCAGCCTGCCAGTCGATGCGACAGGTCTCCTTGAAGATCTTGGGAGCATGGCGCAGGGGTTCGTCGGTCATAAACTGTTCCTGAGGCACGGAGGTGGCGGTACCATCCTCAATGGCACGGACAGTCTTCAGGACGAGTTCAGAGCCCAGCAGCATCAAGCGGTCGTGGACATCGCCTACATTGTCGGTCTCGTGGATGGGACAGCACTCCTGCATGATGATGCGACCGGTATCGATGTCGTGATCGAGGAAGAAGGTGGTGGCACCAGTCTCCTTGTCGCCATGGATGACGGCCCAGTTCAAGGGCGCTGCACCACGATACTGGGGAAGAAGGGCGGCATGAAGATTGAAGGTGCCCAGACGGGGCATATCCCACACTACCTCGGGCAGCATACGGAAGGCCACCACTACCTGCAGGTCGGCCTCATAGCTGCGGAGCTCCTCCAAGAAAGCGGGATCCTTGAGCTTCTCGGGTTGCAGGACGGGCAAACCACGTTCCACGGCAAACTTCTTCACCGGGCTGCTCTGCAACTGGTCGTGATGACGGCCAATGGCCTTGTCGGGCATGGTCACTACGGCTACTACATTGTAGCCATTATCCAAAAGTATACGAAGGGGCTCGACGGCAAAGTCGGGAGTGCCCATGTAAATGATCTTCATCGAATTGAAAATTGAAAGTTGAAAATTGAATGCCCTATTCTCGTCCCCATTCTACTCCCCTGACACATACTCGGGGAGGACATTTAGTCCTTCCCGACTTCCCACGGGAGGGGTAAGGGGGTGGGGCTTCCTTAGTCATCCGAGTAGTCCGACATCATCTTCTTGTAGACGGCGTGGACGCGACTCTTACGGATGAAGCCCACGAAGACGCCGTCCTTGGTCACCACGGGGAGTGTCCAGGCATGGGTACGGGCAAAGACCCTCAGGATGACATCCATGGAGTCGTCGATGTCCAGACGGGCTGGGGCGGGTCGCATCAGTCCGTCTACCCGGAACTCCTGATGGAGCTCGGTGCGGAACATGATGTGACGTATGTCGTCGATGTAGAGCACACCGATGAG
>JAZLII010000206.1:0-26486 GCA_045617275.1 Bacteroidaceae bacterium | reverse complement strand
GATCCGACTTTGATGATGATGTCGTGTACGTATACACCGTCGGTCACTACGCCGCAGAGACCCTGATAGTCGGCCTCGGGACGGTTGATGTGGAGTGTCACGCTGTGACCCTGTCCGTCGATCTCGCCCTTGAAGATGTTGGCCGTGTTGCCGATGGGCTGGTAGTCTGCCTCAGCCTGGTCGATGTCGGCAGTCAGCACGCAGCGTGCATCGGTGTGGCCGGCATTGACGTAGCTGGCAAACCATACCAGATGGCCGATGCTATTGATCTGATAGATGCCGTCGGCCTGTGCAGCCTCGCGACCGTGCTTTTTGCATACGGTGCAAAGGTCGTCTGCGCCCCACTGGTGAGCGTCGGTCACCGACTCATTGGCATTGGCATATACCACCTGTCCCTTGCTGGTACCGTCGCAGTAGAACGAACCGTTGGCATAGACAGGCTTGCTGGAGGCGAAGGTGGTGGGGTGAGCGTCGGTCCCGATGGTCTGGCGCCATGCGCCCTCGGGATTGTTGCCGTTGAGCAGCGCGCAGAGGTGACCGTTGGTCATCCAGGTGCTCTCGTAGCCTTCGATGCTGGTTACCTTGTAGGTGTTGACGTAGTTGCTACCACCGATGCCGCGACCGAAGTAGTTGTCACCGTCGATACCTTCCACCTCTTCGATGCTCCAGCTGTTCTTAACGCTTGAGCTACCGTTGCCAAACCATCCTGAGAAGACTGCACTCTCGTGGCTACCCTTGATGTGGCCCGTGTTGTAGCAGTTCTCTATCTCGATGCGGAGGTTGCCGTTGTAGTTGCAACCGAGGAATGCGGCACAGTTGGCACCCGTACCGGTCACGTTGGCCTCGTTGCCACAGTTCTCGATGCGCAGTACGCTGGTACCCCACTCGGGCCAGTTGCAGCACGATACGAAGGCGGCATTTCTGCCAGTACCCTTAAACTCACAGGTGCTGTCGAGCACGAGGTTCTTGATGACGCAGTTGTCGCTGGCCACGCGTACGAGACCCACACAGTCACCGTCCATCACCAGGTGGGAGATGGTGTGACCCTGTCCGTCGAGTGTACCATGGAAGCGGCGATGCTCATGGCTGTCGTTGCCGATGCCGGGGAAGAGCAGACCCTGCATGTCGATGTTGGCCGTGATGACGGCACTGATGCCAGAAGTGGCACGAAACTCACCTTCCGTAGGCATGTTGTTGACCATCTCAGCGAAGTCAACCAAGTCCTGCCCATTCCGGATGACGTAGTTTCCGTTCTCGTCCTGGTCGATGGCCCAGGAGGGAGCGCTACCTGCCAGCAGCATGGTGCATGCCACGGCAAGTGTTCGGAGAAAATTTTTCTTCATGGGTTGATGAATTTATAAAATGAAAAATAGTGTTTCGTCAACCGCAAAGGTATTATATATACATATAATTCCCTACCACAAATGGTTCATTTTCTCCAAATATCAGTTTATTATGCTGTTATATCCTTATTTTGCACTTATTGTTGCATGTTTTGGTCCTATTGTTGCATGCGATAGGGAGCATGTTTCAGGCTCAACGCTCAACTCTCAACGCTCCACGCTCAACGCTCATCGCTCAACTCTCAACGCTCCACTCTCAACGTTCCACGCTCCACGTTCCACGCTCCACGTATATACCTCCGGGTCTTTTCGTCGACACCCTTCTGCCAGAGAGGTCGTACACCTGGCGGGTTTCGGGCACATGTGTCTTCTTGGGTGCTACGATGGCTGTCTCCTCCTCGGGCGTCTCCTCGGGACGGAGGTGGATGTGGAAGGTCACGTAGTTGCGTCTTCCGGCCTGGTTGATGAAGCAAGCCGTGAGGTCGCGATCCTGTGTGAGGGTGTGGAGCGTCACGCTCGTGGTCTTGCTGCCGTTCTCCCATTCACACTCGCCCCAACCACAGGTGGGGCTGATGCGGAGCGTCACGGTGGTGCCATAGTCCACGGTCACTTCTGTCTGTTCGGTCACCTTGCCGTCTATCTCGATGGATGGACGCAGCGAAGTGGGCTGTCCGTCGCCTAGCACCGCAATGGCATAGCACTGCTCACATTCCACACCACGACTATTAATATAATGTACGCGATAGACGTGTGAGGCATCGGCCGAGAGGGTTAGCTGACGGGTGGTCTCGCCGGTGTCCCAGCGCCAGAGGCCCGTGTCCTCCTCTCCCTCGGGTAGGGTGGGAGAGAGCGTGATGACGGTGCCCGGAGCCACGCCACGCTGAGCCAGCGGTGTGGTGGCAAAGGTGTTGGTAAGCATGCCCAGTTCGTTGTGGAGTATGGTCTTGCCTCCCACGAGCATGCAAGGCTGCAGTTCGGTGGGCACCTGTTCGGGGCTGGCCAGTCCGTCGCGCGTGTTGAGCAGCACCGAGTATCCCAGATGGTCATAACCGCCGCTTGTGCCACCCAGGCCGCCACCGTCTATGCCCATCTGCTCCAGTGCCACCTCGGAGAACGGCATCTTCACGCCCTTGATGCCCTCGTAGTGACCTATCACCGTAGCCCAGTAGGGACGCATCTGCGCACCCAGGGCAGGTCCTGTCATCAGCCAGGCACGACTGTCGCTGTAGTAGTATCCGCTCGATCCATAGTGGTAGTTGACCCAAGGCAGTCCCTCCACGCTCTGTGTCTGCGCGGCCACATACTCTATGCCTGCAGCCAGACGGTGGTCCATGTAGCTGAAGAGGTCGTCGCCCTGATTCCATCCCTGGTGTGCGATGTCAACGGCCAGACCCAGTGCCATGGCAGAGTGACCCGTGTCGCGACCGCTCTCGTTCATCTGTCCCACGACGCCGTAGGCGCCAGTCTCCTTCTCCCAGGGATAGGTGGTCACGATGAGGTTGCCCCAGAACTCCGTCAGTCCGTCGTTGGGGATGGGGTCGGTCGTGCGGGGATGCTGGAAGGTACCCACCTGGTCATATTTGATGTACGATATGCCCTGGTTGTAGATGTTCACATCGTCGCAGAGCACACCGATGCTGATCACGCAGAGTGCATTGCACAGACCCCAGTTGCTCCAGTAGTGACCTGGTGCCTGCCACCACTTGCCCGCGTTCTCCCAGGTACCGTTTCGGCCTCGCAGAAAACCGATGGCAGAGGGGTACCATACGTCGAGCATCCAGCGCTGAAACAGTTGGAAGTCAGCCGTTTTCCATCCCTCGTAGTCGCGTACCAGTTCGGCAGCCTGGGCAAACTCATATCCATAGAGTCCGGCCGCCAGGGCATAGTTGCTGTCCCCCCCGATCACCTTCGTCACCTTGGCCCATTGCATGAGCACATCCACGGCATGCTTGGCGCAGGCCTTGTTGCCCTCTATCTGCCAGCGAAGTGCGTTCTGGTAGGCTATGGCGGCACCACGGCAGGCATTCATGTAGTTCTCACCCACGCCGCCACCTCTCACGATGGTCTCCACGGGCCAGGAGGCAGTGGTGCTCTGGGCATATTCGGCCGCCTTCAGTATGTTGTACGCCTTCGTCACCCGCTCGTTCTTCTCAGCCAGCTGCTTCTTGATGCGGTCGAAATCCTCCTTCGTGTGCAAGCCGCCGGGGTGGCGGAAGCCGCGCTCCGTGCTATAGCTGTCGGAAAGATGATCCATGGAGAAGACAAATCCGGACGTCGCCACAAGGGCACTCTTGGCGTTTGTGAGCGCCTGCACCTGCTGGTCGATGAATGTCTGTGAGAGCCGAGCCTGGTCCAGCACACGGCGCGAGTAGACCACCACGTCGGCATAGTCATCGATTGCCGCCTGGGGATATTTGCCACTGGTCTGTGCATTTTTCAGGAAAGACTCAGCGCTCTCCACTGCCGTCTTCAGCTTGCTGAAGTTGCCCGGCGTGCCATAGCGATACTGCTCCTCGAGGTCCTCCGTGAGCTTCGCTTTCTCCCTTACGGCGGACTGCGATAGCACCTTGCTGTAGACACAGAAGTCGTATATCTTAGCCTGTGCCAGATAGGCATCTCCCGAGAAGGGAGGGCGGCCCAGCCAGCAGTACTTAGGCGCTTCGGTGAAGGTACTCTTCAGGATGGGCATGGTCGACGAAGAGCCCGCTAGGGTGCCGTCGATGTACAGCTTGCCGTTCTTGCTACCCTGTGTGTAGCACACATGTACCCATCTGCCCTTGGCCGAGGGTCCGCCCTGCTCTATGCCCTCCTCCTTGCTGAATCCGCCGGGAGTGGTGGCGATGCGCTGAGCGTTGACGCGGTAGGCATGGTAGATGCCCGATGTGCTGGCACAGGCCGTGCTGGTGCTGAAAGCCCAGAGGAAGTTGCCCGCCCCGCTGATGTTGGCCTCCTCAGGCACGAAGTAGTAACAACTGATGCTGAAGTTGCCCAGCCCCGCCATCACCTCTCCGGCAGCAGCTGTGAGGTCCAGATAGCCGTTGGAGCTGCCCAGGCTGAGCACCGTGTATCGGCCCATGGCCTCCACCTTCGCCGAGCCCGCCATCTTGGCCGTGATGCCCGACACCTCGTCCGTCACATTCTTGCTGCTCACCTTGGTGAAGTCAAACTTCATCACCACGCCCTCTTCGGCATATATACATCCCATGCCCACCATCCATAGCAGACACAGCACGACCATTCTCTTCAGTACGATGCTTCTTGTTACAGTTCTCATCTGTTTGGTAAGTAATCAAAACTCTTTGGTTAGTTGCCCACAAATTTACATGATTATTTCGTGACTTCCAACGCTTTCCGCATTATTTCTTCAAAAATAAGATGCAATCATGCTCTTTGTTCGGATTATTTCCTTAAATTTGCAATACACATTTTTACGTCCACACATGAAAAAGATTCTCCTTCTACTCGCAGTCCTCTCTCTCACCCTCACCACCCTGGCGCAGACCAAGGCAGGTAAGGACGTCATCAAGGTATTGGCCATCGGCAATAGTTTCTCGGAAGATGCCGTAGAGCAGCACCTCTGGGACCTGGCCCATGCAGTAGGGCGTGAGATGATTGTGGGAAACATGTACATCGGAGGCTGCACTCTTGAGCGCCATGCACGCAACTGCATAGAAGACCGCGCCGAGTATGAGTATCGCAAGATAGGGCTCGATGGCCGCAAGCGCAATGCCCGAGGCAAGTCACTCTCCGAGGTACTATCCGACGAGCAGTGGGACTTCGTATCACTTCAGCAGGCCAGTGGATTCTCTGGTATCTACGACTCCTTCCATCCCCACATCGACCAGCTCATAGCCTATGTCCGTGCCCGCGTGCCCAAGCGCTGTAAAATTATTTTCCACCAGACATGGGCCTATCAGGCCAACTCCAACCATGCCGACTTCCCCCGCTACGGCAAGGACCAGATGCGCATGTACCAGTCCATCATGCAAGCTGAGCGTCAGGTCATGAAAGATCTCCACATCAAGACTGTAGTGCCCAATGGTACCGCCGTCCAAAATGCCCGCCAGTCTTCTCTGGGCGACAATCTTACCCGTGATGGCTTCCATCTCAATCTCCTCTATGGCCGCTACCTTGCTGCCTGCACCTGGTACGAAGTCATCACCGGTAAGCGTGTCAAGCACAACCCCTATGCCCCTCAAGGCATGACTCCCGAGCAGATCCTCATCACCCGCCGAGCTGCCCATCGTGCCGTTCGCCATCCATGGAAGTCAAGCTTCTAAGTTTGCGACCTCTATGAGGTATATTCTTTCTGTTAAAGCATCCTTTTCTGGGTTTTAGTTCTCTATATAGCAAATGGGGGCATCGCACTTGCGATGCCCCCATTTGTTGATATGGCCTATTATCCTATCTCTCCAGGATATCATCGACCACCTCTTCGACGTCACTTGCCGTCTGCTGGCCATCTTGGGCTATGCGGATGGTATTGGTCAGACGGCCGACGGTAGCCTTGGGCTTGTCGTTGGTGTAGATGTGGTTGGAGTAGTCTCGATAGATGGTGGGTCCGAGGAGGGTAGGCCGCATATCCTTTTCGATGGTCTGTCTCCACGGTGCGGAAGATGTCTCCAGACCATTGTTGAGCAGCCAGCAGGCCTCACCGCTGGCAAACTGCTCGGGGGTGAGCCAGCGGACGTCGTCGCAGTCCTTTTGACTTGAGAACGGACCAATCAGACAGGGCTCAGAATATAAATCCAAAGGATTGTCTGGATCCTCAAGACGTTCGGGATAGGTGGAGTAGCAATGGGTGATTTTGCCAAAGTCTGTATGGTTGTGGCAGACTAGTTCCGATGGGGGATATCCTTGCAGACCTTGACTGAGTATGTATATGGGAGTGGCCTTCACTGTGCTGTAGCTGTAGCAGTACTCAATGGAGGCTACATCGCTGGACCCGTTATCGACTACAAGTCCTGCAGCTCCCAGGTAGCCATCCGCTTTGCCTATAAAGGCACAATTCTTGATGGTACCTTTATTGTGGCTACAGATGCCTCCACAGTAGAAGTCAGAATAGACTTCTGCACTACTGATACAATTCGTCACAGTTCCATAGTTCGCACCACAGATACTTCCTACGACGTCTTCTTTACCGCCCAAAAAGTAGGAGTCTACGAGGGTGAGATTCTTGATGACACCCTCATTCACGGCAAATAGACCCTGATGATTTCTCTGAACAAGTTCATCTGGTGCATAGATACCACTGATGGTGTGTCCCTGGCCGTCGAAGACATTGGCGAAGCCGTGGAGATAACCCAAAGCAGTCCACTTTCGGAAAGAGCTTTTATTGTATGTCTTCAGCACGTCGACATTGTCCGTGATGTCTTGCATGAGGCGAGCATTGTGGGCTTCACATCCGTGCTGCGCATACCAGTAGAGATGACCGATCTTGGAGATCTCGTAGTAGTTGTCCTCCTCGTTCAGAGCAGGTGTTGAGGGCTCGTTGCATATTGCGCAAAATCCATCAGTATCCATGAGGTGAGGACCATACTCCAGCTTGAGATCTTCCTGACTGACAGGCTGCAGACCATCGGCGTCAAGGAAGAGCTGTCCACACTTGGTGCAGTGATAGTGGCGCTCCTCTTGCGGGTAGGTGCAGTTGGGATTCTTTCTCTTCACAATCACTATCTTATGCCCAGTAGCAGGCAAGATGGTGCTCTCGGCCTCGATCCTGTTGCACAGTCGACAACGTCTTGCTTCCGTGTGTCCGGCTTCGGTGCAGGTGGGCGCTACTGCAGGTTGGTCGACCACGTTTTCGTGTGGCTCATATTTTATGGGGTAATCGCATGCAGTACATATTATGACGTGATCTTCCGCAGAATAATTCTTATAGACCGGGGTGTGAGGCGCGGTGGGTTCATACATGCAGACCTTGCATTGCTTACAGTGCTCGTTTTCGTCATACCATAACCACAAGACACCGTCTTCGCGGCTGAAGTCGTGCTCTTCTTTGAACTGCTGTCCGCAGCCACGCATGCAGGTGCCATAGTGCTGGGTCTCGTTGCGATTCCATTCCTTATATCTAGGCAGATCATGGTCGTAGACAATACGATATCCGCATGCACACACATTGTAACACTGTTTGTCGTTGAGCCTCGTTGTCACCTTGTTGGCGGGGCTGTGATCTAATGCGCCAAAGAAGTGGTCGCATGCACTGCACTCCATAATATGTCTTCCGTCTCCCAGGTCTTCGTAATGTAAGTGTGGGGTACAGTTGTGATAAGTGGCCATGAGGTAGAGATACTTAGAAGCATCTCCTCCTTCGTTGAGATTGGCTGGCCTGAGTCTCGGGTAGGAGATGATGTAGTAGTTACTTGAAGGCAGTTCACTGGTAAATCTTTTCATCGTCAGCGTAGTCATGTGCAGCTGGTCTTTGCGTTCACCTACGACGTCCTTTGAATAGTACAGAAACAAGTCTTCTGCCGCACTTCCTCTGCCTCGGTTGAGATTGCCACCATCGCTCTCTGCATTGTATGCCACGGCCCGGTAGGTGTAGCCTTCGCGTGTGACGGTCCTGTTTCTTGTGCCACGGTAGTCACCGCCACTCACTACAAGCAGGTTGGTGATGGCATCACGTAGGTAGATCGATGTCTTGTAGCCGAGATAGATGTAGTGTCCTTTACCTCCGTCGTTCAAGTCGGCATTGTATCCGTCCTCGTTCTTCATGATCTGGTAGCCTTCGTTTTCCAGCTCATGACGAGTCGACAAGGCCGATGTACCTGCAAAAATCTTGATTTCACTGATGAACTGTACGCCCTGACACATACCCTGCAAACTTAAAAGCAGGAGTACGGCGACTAATAGATTTTTCATAATCGAACTTGGTTTTTAAATGATTGGTTGATTTTCAATGGCAAAAATAGTCATTTTCTCATTATCCTCCAAATAGAAGCCCATCAAAAGTGCAAATGTCGAACATTCTCGAGGCGTAGCCTATCGTTCGCTAATGAGTTATGTCTTCATCCACTACGCTTTGAAAGATACACATTATTTTATATAATGCACCTACACCTCCCTTATTATTTGCATGCTCCCCCTCTTTTGTCACCTTCTCCGGCCTCTTCCGGCTGAATTAAGATGACAGATGGGGGTGCCTCGGCCCTCTGGATATGAGTCAGATATTCGTTTGAATCTTAAAGGAACAGCTGCAAGACATATATCCTCCAAGGTGTACGAATCCATCAGCAATGCGCCCAATGCAGGTGCCTGACTCAAACATACCCTCCCAGATATGTCCGTCGGATCCTATGGTATATGCGACCATACCGTTGGCTATAGGACCTCTGTAGACCTTATTGCCTTGTATGGTGAATATCGGATTGCAGTTGGGCGTGATGCCTGCATAGACGCGGTTGTCTGTTATACAGTAGGCCACATTGCCTGTAAAATGCTCTGTGAGGTATACAATGTTATTATGATACTCTCCCGCTTCGCTGCCACCTCCAAGATTATTGCCCCAATCACCATTCAGGGGGTTGATTTTCTTGCCCTTATAGTTGGGGTCATAGTAGTTGTTGATCGCGTTGTACTTGGCTATTAAGTCGTCAAATATGCTTGCCATGATATAAGTAATGATTAAGTTAATTATTATGTGATATGTGTATTCCTGTCGATACCCGTTCACCAATTCCGGTGATATCCGTTCAGTCCGTTGGTGATCTTCTGTATCGCAGGCAAAGTTACCACTTTTTCCTCAGACTCCATTTTCCGTTATACGTATACTCGTTCTGAGTCCGCCACATTCAGCAGATCCGTGGTGCTCTTTCCTCGCTTACTCGTGGCCTTGACCTTCGGTCTTCCTCACACGCGACTCGGCATAGCTCAAGCCAGCTTGGCTCTGCCCTCGCTGCTTGTTCGGTTCAATTTTCAATTCCCAATTTTCAATTTTCAATTTGTTTGTTCCCCTCATACTTCATCCACTCCACCTCCACCTCGTAGGGCCTTTCGGGCTTCTCCACCGATTGAGGATTGGTATCCACGGGCCAGTTGTTGGTGTGCCAGAAGTTCAGGCGATACTTCGTCTTATGGGTAGGTATGCCGGTGAAAAGAGGCGTGCTTCCCGCGTAGTCCCAGAGCACGATGCGCTCCTGAGTCTCAGGATGCAGTATCCACCACACGATGCGATCTTCCTGCCAGTCAAATCCATACGTGTAAAATCGCTTCGAGGCATCATAGTCCGGTATGGCCGGTACACGCTGAGGCATGCTCTGAGCACCCGTGAGGCGATGGTTTTGGTTGCCGTCTGCTGCACTTCGGTAGCTGGTGGCCAGTATCTCTCCTGTGCTGAGATTGATCACACGTCCCACACGTTGCAGGTGATTGTCGTCGGCTCCGGTCCACGTACCTATGTACACCAGTCTCGGGTCGGCGATGAGCCATTCCCAGTCTATCTCGCTTAGACCTGCCTCTCGCTCCATGTTGTAGGTGAAATATCCCACCACGGCTCCCACGTTGGGCTGCACTTCCCTCACGTCGGGCACCTTGATGCGGGCAGAATATGTTCCGAAGTGAGTGTACTCCTTCGACACTATCTCCGGACCCTTTCCCGCTCCGGCAGGGTCTTCCGGTGCTATGCAGAGCTTCATCACCCTTGTACCTTCCTCCACCGAGGACATTCCCTCTAGCTTGTATCTACTATCTTCCTCTGCCTTCCTTCCCCAGTGAGTCAGCACGAACTGCTCTGGAGCCCCTTTGCCAAAGTGCTCCTCTATCCCTTCACTCATCCTCACCTGTGCCTCGCTCCCCAGGGTCATTCCCCACAGAGCCATCAGGCAGATCCATCCTTTCTTTTTCATCATGATCCGTATCTTATTCATTTTCCATTCCATCTTCCGCAGCCATGGCGATGCCGAGGTCTGTGTCCTCCTGCTCATAGGGCCTGACGGGCCTCTTGCGATCCTGGAGGTAGATGTGGTGTAGCGTGTAGGCGAGCGACTGCAGGGTACGCTCACGCTGAGCCCCTTTCAGCTCACATTCCCAGATGGTGATCGAGTGCCATCCCATCTTGGCCAACTTCCGCTGCACCTCCACGTCCCGCTCCTTGTTCCTCACGATCTTCCTCACCCAGAAGTCCCGGTTCGTCTTGGGTATCTTGCAGCAAGGCGAGCTTTCTATTTGGAGCCCATCCCCGCTTTCGACCTTGTGTCCATGCCAGAAGCACCCGTTGATGAAGATGCACGTCCTGTACTTCCTCATCACCACGTCCGGCTTGCCCGGCAACCTCTTGTGGTTCAGCCTGTAGCGAAAGCCGTGCCCCCACAGCCACTTCCTCACCACCATCTCCGGCCGTGTGTCACGTCCCTTGATGGCAGCCATATTTTTGTGTCTTTGTTCTATGGTCAGGTGGTCTGGCATCGCTGTGTGTTGTTGATTGTCGATTGTCGATTGTCGAAGTTCGTGATTGAGTGAGAGCAAAGCCAAGCTGGCTTGAGCTCTGCCGAGCGGGAACGAACTCAAAGCACAGCTTCAAGTTCGAGGGTAGGCGAATTCGTTTCACTCCTTGTTATGATCCATTTTATGAGGACAAATTTATATCATACCATGTTATTATGCAAGCAAATCCGTGAAAAAGTGTATCATTCATATCATTTAGAATACGAGGATGGTCTGCGTGTCGGTGTGCTCCGTGGTGAACGGGCAGTTCTGCTTTTGTATGTTCGGGTAGGGTGAGCGTGCCAGGTGCTTTGGGACGGATTGTGCTTGTATTGAAAGTCAAATGCTTTTACTTTGAATAGAGGACGATGCGCACTCGGCATCCCGTAAGGGTGACGTTTAGTTCGAAGGGCATAAGAACATTTTCTTACCACCAGTTGATACCACTGGAGACCTGCGGAGTAAGTTACAAGTTCTTGTATTTTACTGATGTTGGCAACCTCCTTTACCTTGCATACTGGCTATTCGTTGCAGCTCTTGTGGCGAAAATGATGAGCTGTCTATTCTGTAAAGAAATATTCAAGATGAGAAAGCACGGTCAAAGCGACCATACTGCCAGTTTCAGCGAGTTTGAGATCAGCTACCTCGTCACACCCCCTTCAATCCTTCTTTTAAACAAATTTAATAGAAAAGTGAAAAAAATTAAAGATATGTTTGGAAGTTTATATATTTATATATACCTTTGCATTTGAAAACAACAGGCCACCGGGCCGCGTGAAATTTATTGGTGCTATGAAGGATTCTAATGACCTCATTATCAAAAGGCCGAAAATACAATTTCCCTCATAGCTCATTTAAAAAGTCTAAAGTGCAACTCAAAAGCTGTATGGCTATGAATCGAATATTGTCTCTCCTGCTTGCCCTGTGGGCCACGCTGTGCATCTGTGCGCAGCCTTGGACGGACAGGGCTGTGGTGAAGCCTGGCATTGAGGTGCTGCGCGACCATGGTTTTCGCGAGCTGGAGGGCTTGCGCGTGGGCCTGATTACCAATCCCACCGGCATAGACAATGACTTCCGCACTACCGTACAGATACTGATGGAGGCTGCCAATGTGAAGCTTGTATCGCTCTTTGCTCCTGAGCATGGCATCTACGGCGATGCTCACCAGGGCGTGCGCTCCACGGAGAAGTTCGACTCCATATCCGGCCTGCCTATCCATTCGCTCTACGGCAGGAGCCTGAAGCCTACGCCGGAGATGCTGAAGGGGCTCGATGCCGTGGTCTATGACATCCAGGACAACGGTTGCCGCTCGTTCACCTATATCAGCACGATGGGCCGTGCCATGGAGGCCTGCGCCGAGAACAAGGTTCGCTTCGTGGTTCTCGACCGTCCCAATCCTCTGGGTGGCGAACGTGTGGAGGGTTGCATCGCGCAGCCCGACGTGATGAGCATGGTGAGCCGCTACCGCATACCTTACCTCTACGGCCTTACGCCCGGCGAGCTGGCCATGGCGCTCAACGATATGCGTCTGCTGGACAATGGCGTGCAGTGCGATCTGAAGGTGGTGCCCATGGAGGGCTGGCGCCGGAAGATGCTCTTCTGCGAGACCGGTATGCCCTTCGTCATGCCCTCGGCCCATATCCCCAATGCCGAGACCTACAACTACTATCCGGCCACGGGCATCCTCGGTGAACTGTACTATGTGTCCAATGGGGTGGGGTACACCCTGCCGTTCCAGTTGGTCGGGGCATCGTGGATCCGAGCTCATGAGTTTGCCGATGCGATGAATGCGCTCAACCTCCCCGGCGTGATGTGGCGGCCCTTCTTCTACCAGCCCTTCTTCTCCACGAGCAAGGGTGAGTACATACAAGGATGCCAGCTCTACATCGACCCCCATACGACGACTTCGCTGACGATGATCCAGTTCTATGCCATGCAGGAACTGGCTCGTCTGTATCCGGCCCATAAGGTGCTCAGCCCTACGGCGGCACCGAAGCGATATGCCATGTTCGACTCCGTGTGCGGAACCCGTAGCATCCGCGCCCGTTTCGCCACTCAGTACCGGGTGGAGGACATCCTGCCCACATGGAACAAGGGCGTGGAGGAATGGAAAGAGAAGACGGAGAAATACAAACTGTACGACTAGTGACATTAAAATATTTATAATATTATGTTGAAGAAACTGTTTTTTATCCTTTGCATGATGATGGGCCTGACGGCTGCAGCACAGCATATGCAGGCTCCCCAGATAACGATGCCTACGCCTACCTTAGAGAAGAGCGAGGCCCCGGTGCTCGATTTCTCCAAGCCGGTACAGTTCGCATGGATGCCCTGCACGACACCCTATGCTGAACTGACGGAGGTGAGCTACGTACTGCAGTTCTTCCCCGTGGTACCCGACTGGTCGTACGAGGAGACCACCTACCGCATGAGACCTTGGATGGAGATTACGGACCTCAAGGCTCCTCAGTACATGTACAACCGTCCGGCGAGCGACAGGCTGCGCCAGTTGTCCGAGGACCAGCTTGTCATCGTGCGCGTGATAGCTACCGTGAAGAACCTCGAGGGCAAATATCTCGAGGTGGCCAACCATGGTATAAGTCCCATTGCCCTCTTCCGCCTGAAAGGCTCTGCCTCTGTAAGTCCTGACACGAAGGGCAAGAAGGCCGACGAGCAAGACGAGCCCAAGGGAAAGAAGGAGAAGAAAGCTAAGAAAAGCAAGAAATCCAAAGAAAACAAATAAATCAATAATATCAATCATTTCAAAAACAGTACAATTATGAAGAAATTTTTATTCTCTCTGTTGTCGCTGCTGATGCTAAGTTTGACGTCCTTTGCCCAATCATGGGGTTCTTCCCCAGTAATAGAAAATTATGAGGGCAGTGGCCATGTTATCTATTTCCAGCTTCAGAGGCAGACAGATGAGTCGGGTACGATGGCGACGTACTCCGACAAAAACTCAAAGGTTGCCGCCTTCATTGATGGCGAGTTGCGCGGTGTGTCTGAACTTAAAGGCACAGGTACTCGACAGAATCCTTTTTACAATGAACTTTGGGTTAGAGGTTCTGCAGCCGATAATGGCAAGACCATAACCTTGCGTGGATATGCTAAAGCAAATGAGTATGATGAGTATCATGAGTATCGTATGACGGAAACCATAACTTATCAGGATGCTACAACTGCGACGTATCCAAGTAATGCTCAGAAACTGACTCTGACCACAATCGATGGTTGGAGCTCCGGCAATACATACATGGGTGTGAACGCAACGGAGCAACTGAATATCAGTTTCCGTCCTGCGTATGCCAATGAACTGTACCTCACCGACGACCAGATAAAGGTATATACGTGGGACGAGGCCGGCAATCAGGTACCCAGCAACCTCGTAAGCGTTAGACGCAGTGGTAACATCTTCTATGCAGTGTCTGGAGCAAATCGCGGTTTTGCGACTGTAGGTATTGCCGATGCCTTTGTGGATGTGACCGTTGTGAAGTATGCTACTGGTTTTACCTTGGATACCAGCAACCTTGAAGTCTTTGCAGGTGACCAATTTAGCGTTTCTGAATGTGTAACTCCAATCCCTGCTGATGCCGACGGCTATAATATGGTGTATGAAGTAGAGGATGAAAGCATCTTATCTATATATTCCAACTGTGGTGGAATGGACGGCACGGGAAATGCTTATAAGCCTGGTACTACCAAGGTTGTAGTTAAGATGTACAACTTCGGCGAGAATCAGCCCATCGCTACCAAGGAGTTCCAGATCACGGTCAAGCAGCATGTGACAGGTATCGAAGCATTGTATGACGTCACAGGCTGGGCCAATGGCTCGACCATCGACCTTAAAAATTATTATAATGTATTGCCCGATGGTACGCCCACTCCTACTGGTGCACCTGCTGTAGAGGCTTCCAACAAGGCTTGTACCTACGAGATAGCTGAGGGCGGTGACGATATTGTCACCATCGATGCCAACGGTATCCTGACACCCACAGGCCAGAAGGGAGAGTGTACTATCATTGTCACTTCGGTGGACAATGAAGATATAAGTTGCGAGATCAAGGTCTACATGCGTTTGGCTGCCACCAGCATGACAGTGGCTGAGGATGCTCCTCTGGTGCTGGCTGAGGGCGATTATAAACATTTGGAAGAATATCTGACATTTGCTCCCGAGGACTGCGAGTTTCCTTCCGCATTCGACGCTGTGATAAAGTCGGGCGAGGCAGAAGGTATTCTGGAGCTTAACCCCAACTGTGGAGGCGGCGCTGGCAACTTGCATGCAGTCAAGACTGGTATGACAACCGCCATCATCTCTGCCTTTACACCTATTAGTGAGGAGCCCCTTACTGTAGAGGTACCCATCGTGGTAGCTTCTATCGAGGCTAAGAATGACTTTGATTGGCTTTATGTAGGTCAGCAGGTTTCTCTGGCCGACCTGGTGAATGTCACCCCCGAGGCAGCCAATCTGAAGTTGGGCTACAGACTCGTTACAGAGGGTGCTAACAAGGATCCCAATGATGTACTGTCCATCAGCGCCGATGGCATCATCACTCCGAAGGATAAAGGCTACGCTATGGTTGAAGTCTATCTCGAAGCAAATCCTGAAATCTCTGCAAATGTAGAAATTTTGGTTGATCTGGTTGTAACCGAGCTGAAAGTCAATCCCGATAATCTACCTCTGGTAGTGCCCGTCAACGAGAGTGTAGAGCTCAATCTCTACTACACTCAGCTGCCCGATCAGGCAACCCGTCAGCCTGTCATACCTACCCTGACTGAGGGAGAGGACGTAGCAGAGCTGACCGTGGCATGTGGTGGATACGAAAACACCCTGAACACCAAGAAGCCCGGTACGGTTACCGTTCAGCTGAGCACAGAGAACAAGCTCAGTCCCAATGAGCCTCTCACCGGCGAACTGACCTTCACCGTGGTTTCGCTCACCGAATCTGATCTCCACTCGCTCTATGTGGGCAACAACTACTCACTGAATGACCTCGTGGTACTCGATCCTGCCAATGCCAACATCACGCTCGGCTGCAGCCTCATTACAGAGGGTGCCAACATGGATCCCAACGATGTACTCTCCATCAGCGCCGATGGCATCATCACTCCCAAGGCTGAAGGATATGCAGAAGTACACGTGTACGTGGTAGAGAATCCCGAGATCTCTGTAGATGTATTTGTGAACGTGTCACAGCCTGTCACTGGACTTGAGGTACTGCAAGAGTCACCCATCGTGGTGCCCGTAGGCTTCAGCGGTAACCTGAGCGACTACTACAAACTGCTGCCCGAGGGAACTTATCAGTATGTTGAGGCCACTCTGACTGAGGGCGAGGGCATAGTGGAGCTGACCAATGAATGCGGAGGCAACCCCGATAAAATCCATGCCCTTGAGCCCGGTACTGCCACCGTCCAGCTGAGCACTGAGAACAAGCTGGATCCCAGCCATCCTTTCACTGGCGAGCTGACCTTCGTAGTGGCAGATATGACTACTGTAGAACGTGAGGTTACCCTGCTGATAGGTGCTCCCAAGACCAAGCTGCAGGACTATGTGAACGTATCTCCCGCTGATGTAGACTTGACCCTGGGCTATAATTTGCTTAGAGGCGTTGATGAATACCTGTCTATCGCAGCTGACGGTACCATTACTCCCAAGGCTCCAGGCTATGGTCCTGTAGAAATATTCCTGAATGAGAATAATGGCATCAATGTAACCATCTTCTTCAATGTAGTACAGCCTGTGACCGACATAAAGGTGAACCCCTATGATATGCCCACCAACCTGTCGATAGAAGATGGAACCTTCGATCTGTCCGAATACTATGCGCTGGTACCTGACAATTGTTTATACCAGGACGTAGCGATCAATCTTCTCGAAGGTGAGGACTGCTGCGAGCTCACTTATACCGACGAGGGCGTAACTCTGACTCCCATGGGCTCTGGCGTGGTAACGGTAGAGTTTGTGACCGAGAACCTGCTCGACCCCGAGCATCCCATCACCAAGACCCTGACCTTCAACATCGGCAACACCCTCGAGGACATCCTCGTAGAGGAGCTTGAGGAGGATGGTGATCTGTGGCTCTACATCGGCGAGAATGGCAATCTCACCATCACTCCCTATCCTGAAGGTGCACTGTTTGAGCCCGAGCTGCTCACCATCGAGTGCAGCGATCCTGAGGCCCTCAATGTCGATCAGTATGAGGGAGAGTTCTTCTATGATGCTTTGGACACCAAGGATGTGACGCTGACCCTTACCTACGGCGAGGGCGACAACGCCATCGTGAAGGAGATCAACGCCCACATCAACCTGGGCTACCAGCTCTCTGGCGGATGGCAGTGGATCTCATCTCCCTACCAGTCTGTAACCAACAGTCTCGAGGAGCTCTTTGGCGAGGATCTCGTGGAGATCCGTACTCAGAGAGAACTGCTCTACAACGACCCCAATTGGGGCTATGTGGGTGACATCACCGGCTTCGAGCGCAATCACTACCGTGTGAAGATGGACGAGAGCATCGAGGCCTACGATGTTCGTCCTCGCGGTACCATTGACCGTACCAACGATATCACATTCAGTGTACGCAAGGGTTGGAACTGGGTGGCATATCCCTATGTACAGAATCTCTTCCTCTCAAGCCTCAGAAACGATGCAGGATGGGACTTCCGTGCCGGCGATGTGCTCAAGACCAAGGAAGACTATGCTGAGTACGACGACGACTTGGAAGAGATGGATGGTAGCCTGTATGAGGTAAAGGCCGGAGAAGGTCTGCTCTACTACACCACCGAGGCTCGCACCATCACGCTGAGTCCTATCGACCATGTGCGTCCCGCTATGGTTCGTGCTAAGCACGTACAGGCAGAGAAGCGCGAGAAGTGCTGGAACTACGACCACTCACGCTTCCAGGACAACATGGCCATGACAGCCGTCATGGAGGGTCTCGACTTTGCTGAGGACTACACCATCGGTGCCTTCGTAGGCGGTGAGTGCCGTGGCGAGGGTGTGCTGAGAAACGGCAAGTGGTTTATCACCGTACACGGTACTAGCGGCGAGGCTGTGACCCTGCGCCTGAAGAACAAGCTCGATGACGCCACCTATCAGCTCGACGGCGAGTACACTCTGACGACGAAGCTGGGTAGCATCGCAGAGCCCATCGTGCTGCATACTCCCGAGGCTACAGCCATCGATGCCATCGCTCTGGACGAGGACGGTGTACGCGTGTACAACACTCAGGGTATGGATGTGACCGCTCAGCGCAAGCATCTCCCTGCCGGTGTCTACATCGCTAAGAAGAATGGACGCGCTACCAAGGTGACGCTGAAGTAAACTGACAATCTCTAACATTCCCCGCCGGAGTCAATCCCGGCTCCGGCGGGGATATATATACATTATTAATATAATAAGGTTATAAGGTAAACCTTCAAACCTCAAAACAGGTAAACATGAAATTACGAACTGGTCTGCTGATGCTGGGCGTGGCGATGGGTTGTACGACATCGTATGCGCAAAACATCTCGGAGATCGCACAGAGCGATCCCTTGATCATAACCGGCGCCATAGGTACACAGAACACCTTCTACTACTCTTCGCAGGGTGGAGAAAGTAGTTCGCGTTGGAACAACGCTATATATGCCAATCTGAACTTCCAGATCTATGGCATCAATATGCCATTCTCGTTTACCTACAACAATTCGGGCAGCTCATTCAGCTACCCCCATTTCACTTTCTCCATCAGTCCTACGTACAAAGGATGGACCGCCTATCTGGGTAAGCACTCCATGTCCATGTCAAACTATGTCTACAACCTCACAGCGACGGGTGTAGGGCTGGAGTATCACGAAAACAACATGCGCTTCGGCGCTTTCTACGGACAGCTTCGCAAGGCCATCAACGACGATCCCACCGATCCCCTGGCACGCTCTCCCCAATACGGACGTTACGGATGGGGTGTCAAGGCAGGCTACGGATCCAGTCGCAACTACATCGATCTCTTTGTATTCTCCGCTCGCGACCGTATGGGTACGCTTTCTGAGGCGTGGTATACAAAGGTATCGCCTGCACACAACCTCGTGCTCGGTGTCAAGGGACACACGGGCTACAAGCGTTTCTCGCTGTCTGCCAATTTTGCTACAACCTTCTTCACGGAGGACCTCAATGCCCAGCCACTCGACAGCGCCGTCATCGGTAGATGGGACAAGATATTCGATGCACGCCTGAGTTCGCGATACCGCTTTGCCGGCGATGTGAGCGCCTCGTGGGGCTGGAAGGTATGGAATATCACAGCACAGTACAAACTGGTGCAACCCGACTATAAGACCTTGGGTACCAACTATATGACCAACAACATACAGAGCTATGGCGGTAGTCTGAGCGGTTCGCTCTTCCGCGGCAGGGTCTCTGTGGGAGGTAACTTCTCCGGTCAGAACGACAACGTCACCAAGCGTCAGCGCTACACCACCAACGGCTATGTCTACAGTGCCAACATGGGATGGATGATAGCCCCCTCACTCACCTTCAACGGTAGCTACAACGGCTATCGTCAGCGACAGAGCGACGGTACGGTGAAGGTGACCGACAGCCTGCGTGTGGACCGACAGATGCACAGCGCCACAGGAGCGCTCAACTACAGTTTCTCCACCCGTCTGAGCACCCACAGCTTCGGCCTGAGCCACAACTTCTCACGCAACCTCGACCGCAACCCCTATGCTACGGGAGAGAGCGACGTGACGACACAGGCTTCTGGTGTCAACTACACACTGGGCGTGAAGCCCATCGGCATGAACTTCAACTTCGGCTACAACCATCAGCTGTCGAAGGGATACAACAACGAGTTCTCCACCGACATGTTCACCTTCGGTACCAGCCGATCGTTCCTGGAGTCCAAGACACTCGTCTTCTCGCTCAACGCCAACGCCAGCCGCAACAAGACCCAGGAGCAGCGCACCATGTCCTACGGTGTGTCTCTGAGCGGCAACTACACCCTCAAGGATGCCCATGTATTCTCACTCATCGGCTCCTACAACCACTACAACAACCTATACCTGACCGAACTGACAAAGATGGACGGTGAGAGCTACTCCATCTCGCTCAACTATAACTACTCCTTCACCTTGCTGCATCTGAAGAAGCGCGCCGAGAGACAGGCCGCCAAGCAGGGCAAGAATCAGTTGTAACACCAGGCAAGCCAGTCGTAAACCAAGCAAACAGAATCTATCTACTACACGAATATAAAGCGTATCAGAGTTATGCATACAGCACGTCATAAGTCATTACTGCTCACTTTAGCATTCTTTCTATTAGGAACCCTTCGTCTGTGGGCGGCAGAGGAGATTATCATCCATGTCACACCGAAGTATCAGATCATGCCTCCGGCAGCCAGTCTGTACTACGATGACCCGGGCCGCTTCTTCAACATCACGGTGACCAACCCTCTTGACGAGGCACTCGATGTCTACTTGAGTCTTGTTCTCAAGCAGACCGATGGCGACATCATGGTGACTCTGCCAGAGGATAAGGATCCCACCCTGACAGCGCCTGAGTGTGTGCTGCACTTGGCGCCATCTACCACGAAGATGCTCACCCAGCCACAGGTGAACAACCTCTTCAAGTTCTACTCCATGAGCGACATGAAGGGTCTGGAGTCCGTCTTCAACGACAACCCCAACCCCGACCTCGTCCCCGAGGGACGCTATCGTATGACCATCTCTGCCTTCAAGGCCGACGGTACGGGCCAGAAGAACAAGCCCTGTCTGAGCGATCCCAGTGCCAGCTTCTGCGAGTTTGAGATCAGCTACCGCATAACGCCTCCCTATCTGATCGGCCAGAACGTGACCAACCGTATCCTCACCGAGCAGCAAAAGCAGCAGGAACTCAAGGATGCAGCCGGCGATCCTTGGAATCTTGACAATGTGAAGCGCTTCCCCGAGGCGCCACTGATCGACTTTACAAAAGCCAATACCTTCACTTGGTTCCCCGCTTCCGGTAGTTGCCTTGAGAAGCTCGGAGGCCTGGTGGGTCTGCAGTACGACCTCGAGTTCTATCGCCTGCAGAACTGGAATCTCGAGGAGGTGGTGAAATATGGCACCAAGGTCCTCAACCTGATTTCTAATGGAACGACAGCGCAGCTCGACCCTGCCCGCGATGCCAACAACTTCATCGAGGGAGAGTTTTATGCCATTCGCCCTGTGGTGAGCGGCAACAAGAAGCAGTCTGACGAGTATGGCTACACCATGTTTGAGGAGAAGGGCTGCGGTCCGCTTGTCGTGGTACGTGCCATGAAGGGTGCGGGTGATGCTCCCAAGGGCGACCTGGTAAGCGACATCGTCATAGCCGAAGAGGAGAAGGCAGACAACTGGGGACTGACCCTCGAAGTGCCTTTCCTCAAGACGCCCGACTCGCGAGAGAAGCCTTTCAGCGCCGTGAGAATGGAGGTGGAGAAGCAGGGCGACATTGACTGCAAGTGGGATGCTCCCAAGAACCAAGAGTTTGATTCTAAATTCATCTCACAGGCTGAGATAGACGACCTGGAGTTTGAATACTCGCTGCGCGTGGTAAGCGTGCCCGGTGGCTTCGTGAAGCTCGACAAGCTCATGGAGCAAGATCCTATCTACGAGAAGACGAAAATCACCAAGACCGAGCACACCATCCCCTGGAAGGAGATAGCAGACAGCATCAAGGTCTATCGCAACTATATGATCATCGTGACGGCCGACGTCACCAACCGTAAGTTTGAAGAGGGCAAGCTGCTCTGGACAGCGGAGGGACAGAACTGTCATACCTTCGGCTACTATCAGCAGGATGCTGCCAAGTTTAAGGCCTGCAACGAGGACGATCCCGACTACGAGGACAAGGAGCCCGTACTCATCACCGAGACCCCCTCAAAGGAAAATCCCTACAAGGTCACCATAGGTAGCAGTGTGCCCGAGAAGGCATTCCCCCTCTACCTTACCAGCATCAAGCATGCCACAGAAGACCAGAACGAACCTACCTACAAGGGTGAGGGATTCGTCGTATGGAGTCCCCAGATAGCCGGCAAGTCGACCAATTTCAAGATAGCCGTAGAGTTCAGTAAAATCTCCATCAACAGCGCCAAGCAGGTCATCTCAGGTAAGGTCACCAGCAAGGAGAAGACTGATCTGTCATGGATCCCCTATGGAGCCATCGACTTTGCTGAGCAGAAGACCATGGGTTATCTCAACGAGCAGGAGTGGTACACTTCGGCTGTAAGCTCCATCGAGTCTGCTGTCGAGTCTGTCGTGGAGGGTATCGACCTCATCGGCAAGAACCTCGACGAGGCGAAGGATGCCATCATGGGCAAGATACGTGAGGGTGCTGTGGCACTCGACGATGCTACGGGAGGCTACGCCAACCTCGACGGTCTCTACGACAAGTACGTGGATGCCTACGTGAGCCAGTACACGGCTTCCGGAGCCATCAAGGACGGCATGGCCAAGGCCAAGGAGATGGCGGCAAGCGAGCTCAAGAAGTACACCGACAAGTACTGCAGTGCCGAGGGTATCAAGGAGCTCTGTGGCGACTACTGGAAGTATATCTCCGCCGGTGGTGAGATGGGCAACAATGTCTTTCAGATCGTCGACGGATTCGTGGACGACGACCTCAAGAGCGACCCCATCGTGCTGCCTCTGCGCTGTCCGGCCAACTTCTGGGATAAGGATCCCTACTACGACATCTCCCTGATGAAGATGGAGCTCACGCCCGTCTCTGCACAGGTAGGTGCCCTCGTGCTCTACAACATGCCTGCAAGCGTGGCCGACGTAGTAGAAGGTGGTGGCGAGAGCAAGCGCATACTTGCCTTCTCGGCTCCCCGCCTCTGCGTGACACCCTATTCGCTGCTGCCCACCACCGGTGAGGCTGGTCTGCTCTACGACCTGAAGCTGAAGGATGGCGACAGCGACTTCACCTTCGCCTTCAAGGGTACGACCATCTGGGACAGCGACGACATGAACGGCTGTGCCGTACACTGGAATCAGGGTGAGAAGGACTACTTCATCAGCCTTGAGGCAGAGATGACCATCCCCGGCATCCTCAACAAGGAGGGAACGGCCGCTCCTAAGTGTGCCGTAGGAGGTAAGTTGCACATCGGTGGTGGTGAGAAGAGCGGTTCATGGTCTGCCAAGGTCAATATGGAACCCTTCACCATCCCCGACGTGGACGGCTTCGTCTTCTATCCCGGTGGCAACATTGTGCTCGATATGTCTAAGTACGACAACTGCGGTCTGAAGATACCTACTCCCAAGGACTATGACTGGACCGACTGGATCGGCGCTACCGATACCGGTCGCGACACCATGGCTGTGGTATGGCAGGGTCTGTACATCGAGAAGCTGGCCGTAGACTTCCCCATCTCATTCAGCGTGGGTGACGGCATCGATGAGGACGAGAAGGAGAACTTCCAGATAGCCATAGAGAAGGTCTTCATCGACAAGACCGGTTTCACCATGACGGCTGCCGTCAAGAATCTCTTTGAGGCCAAGACCGGTAAGCTCGGAGGCTGGGGATTCAGCGTCAAGGACGTGGGTCTCAACATCCTGCAGAGCAACTTCCGCGACTCATACTTCGCGGGTGAGATCAATGTACCTTTGATAGAGGGCGACATTGCCTACAAGTGCGAACTGGCACTCCTGCCCAGGACCTCGGCTCGTGAGAAGGAGATGTCCGCTGAGAAATACATCAAGGAAGGTAACCTCTGGAACAAGGACAGCAAGACAGCCAACACGTCGGAAGATGACCGCGTGTTCCACCTTATCTTCCGCACCGAGGTGGCCGACTCCATGTATGTCGACATGGGATTTGCCACGACATGGGTCAACAAGAAAGGTACATGGTTTGAGGTGGACTACATGGAAGGCAACGGTGTCGACATCGAGTTGATGCTTTCCGGTACGCTCACCCTGGGTGGCAGCGACAATAGCAATGGCGATCACACCAGTTCCAAGTTCACCGCCATACCCTTCGACATCCCCGGTGTACGATTCTCAGGTATGCGTATAGCCAACTTCTCTGCCAAGGAGAAGAATGCAGATGGCAAGTCCTATGCAGAGCTGTTTGCCGACAAGTATATCAAGTCCTTCCACAAAGACAAGGGCTGGCATGGCTGGAACATCTTCGACGAGGGTATGTCTGAGGACAAATACATCGAGCGTGTGCAGAAACACATGCACGAGAATGAGATGAGCGTGGGCGAAGACTTCTTCTTCGGCTACGGATCGTGGTCGCTGGCTTCTATGGAGAAGACCATCTTCGGCATTCCCTTCGTGCTTGAGGACTTCGGCTTCGGCAAGAAGGAAGGCACGGAAAATGTCTACCAACTCTCCGTGTGTGGTGGTGTGGGTCTGATCCCCATTGGCGGCAAGGATGCTGAAGGCAATGCCAAGACTGCCCTGGGCGGTACCATCGGACTGTCCGTCGGTGCCAGCCTGGACATGACAGGTGGTATCAAGAATATCTCCAATTGGAAGTTTGACTTTGATGGAGTAGAATTTGACTCACTCAAGATCAAGGGCTCCTTTGGTAGCGGTGCCGTAAATGTAGAGGGTGCACTCATTGTCTCCTCCGGCAATAGTGGCACTGATGCCAGTGGTATCTCCGCTCCCAGCAAGAAGGGATTCCAGGGTAGTCTGAAGCTTGAGGTGGCCGGTATGTTTAACATGCAGGTAGGTGCCGGATACTTTGAGGTAGACGAAGGCGGCGACAAGGGTAGCTATAAGGCGCTCTACATGGCTGCTGCCGTGGGTGCGGGCAAGGCCGGCATCCAGCTGGGTGGTGGAGTCTCGCTCATCGAACTGGGAGGAGGATTCTACATGAACTACGCCCTGAAGGACGGTACGGACGTCACGAACTACGACGGACTTAAGACGGCCATGATGAATCCCGAGATCAAGAAGGGAGCCACGGGTGGAGCCTTCTGTCTCGGTCTGGCATGGGGAGGCGCCGATGCTGTCAGTGCCAATTTGGCCATGACGGTGACTTACGATCAGGAAGCCGACCGTCTGGGTCAGTTGCGTATGGTGGGTGACATGAAGGCTGTAAGCGGTATGGTCAAAGCCAAGTGCCAGATCACCTATGAGAACAATACGAAATACGAGAAGGACGGAGATATGGTACTTCCCAACACCTATACCGGCGACAAGGACATATACAATGACTGTAAGTTCTTTAAGCTCAATATCTCGGTGGATGCTTCTGCCGATATCACCAAGGCGGCTTGTGACTTCCTGGGTATGGATGGAGATGAACTCATTGCCAAGTTGGAAGGCGTAGCCAAGCTTGCCAATTGTGGAGATATCGACCAGATGGGCCAGGACGGTGCCGACCGTGAGCCTGGAGAAACCTCTGCCAACGAAGGTAAGGAGGCTGGCGATGGTGACAAGAGCAACAAGAAGGCAACTGATGGTCTGAAGTGTGACGCAGGTGTCAATATCAGTCTCGAATTTGAATATCGTGAATACAGTAATAATACGCGGAAGTGGCATCTCTATCTGGGTGAACCCGACTACGATAAGCGCTGTCGTCTCACCTGGTACGACCTGAAGGTGGGTAAGAAGCCTGCCATGATCCGTGCTCTTGCCTTTGCCGATGCCTATCTGTGCTTCGGTAACGAGCTGCCCACGTACAAGGGTGTAAAGGGTGGATTGCCCGATCTGCCCCCTGACGTGAAGAAGTTCCTCGACGGTGAGCCCAACGACAAGTCGGTCACCGTGCCTTCCGGTCAGATGAGTGCCCTTGAGGCAGCCCGTCAGGAGGTACTCACTAAAGGCCCCGGAAGCGGTCTTGACATCGCAGGCGGTCTGCAGTTTGGTGCCCGCATAGGTTGTGACTTCGACTGCTATGCTGTGATAGCCCACCTCAACATGGGTGCACAGCTCGGTTTCGATGCCGTGCTCAAGAAGTTCAAGGATGGCTGTCTCTGCTCCGACGGTTCGAAGCTTGGTGGCAAGAATGGCTATTATGCCATGGCTCAGCTCTACGCCTATGCTTATGGCCGTCTTGGTCTTTTCTTCCACTTCGGATTTGCCGATGCTGAGTTCAACCTTGCCAGTCTCGAGTTTGGTGCCATGCTCAAGGGCGGATTCCCCAATCCCGCATGGGCTTACGGTAAGATCCGTGCCAAGGGATCTGTGCTGGGCGGTCTCATCAAGTTCAACAAGGCTGTGGAGATGAAGATCGGTAAGGTCTGCGTGCCCATGGTGGGCGATCCTCTCAGCACCGTCGAGGTCTTCGGTGATTGGGGTGTGGGCGACACCACCTATGTACAGGGTTGGGACGTGAAGAACGCCATCGATCCCGGAAGTGTGGTCACCTATGCCACCAACATGGAGATGGGGAACAGGATGACCCTCTACGACGAGAACATCCTCAACTCAGTGCTCAACAGCCTCGACGAACCTTCCGAGGCACAGATAGAGCAGGCTAGAATCAAGGCAACTCGCACATACCGATTCTCACAACAGCCTGTCAAGTTCCGCGTACACCAGGGTGACGAACATAGCCAGAGTCTCTCCAACTACCAGGAGTACCAGGTACGTACCAACGAGACGGATAAAGTCAACTTCGAGGTACTTACTGGTTCGCTGGAGCCTCACAAGTACTACTCTGTACAGATGGAAGGATTTGCTGAGGAGCTTCGTCAGGGCAAGTGGCAGAACCCCCTCATCCGCGATGTGGCTACCGGAAAGGAGCATGAGGAGTACTGGGGACAGACGCTCAATGTC
>JAZLII010000205.1:0-3445 GCA_045617275.1 Bacteroidaceae bacterium | reverse complement strand
GACTTCACTATTGTGGCTGACGCAAAGGAGACGGTGAGGCTCTCGTACGTAGGCTATGAGACCCTGCAGCGCGTTGCCTCGGAGATACCCGACACCATCAGGATGCAGTTGCAGGAGAGAACCTTGCATCAGCTGACCGTGATGCCCATCGAGGGAATACTGATGGCAGTCAAGGACAGGCTGAACAAGGAATTCCTGAAGAAGCGGAAGCAGAAGGACCAGTACTTCTGCCGACTGACCACCAGGATGGGCGAGCAGGAGGAGCTGACAGAGGCCTTCCTCGAAGCTCGGTCGGCCATCAACCTGCGCGAGCTGACCATGCTCAGTGGTCGACGTGGCAAGATGACACGGTATGGCATGATGCGCCCGGAGCTGAGCGATGTCAACCTGCAGCATGCTCTGGAGACTGGTCCCATGATGCAGGAGTCCGACTTCTGGAGCAATTACGTGCGTCCTATTCCTGTCAATGCCAAGAGTGATTACTTCCGCAAGCACTACTCGCTCATGTGCGAGGTGCTGATCGACAGCACAGGGCGCAAGACCTACTGTATCGACATGCAGAGGCGCGAAGGGAGCCAGGAGAAAGGATTGCTGATAGGCAAGGTCTATGTCGACGCCAGGACCTACCAGCTGCTGCACTTCGAGGGCGAGGTGACAGACCTGTGGATGGACGTGACGAAGAACCGGCGCACCCAGTCACAGAGGGTGGAGATGAAACTAAGTATCAACTACACGCTGCGTGATGGGTTCACGGAGGTGGACGATATCTCGTGCGAGATAAGTCGTGGCGAGTTGCATACCCAGACCATCCTGCATAATGTAAGCAATCTGAAGATCAAGTTCAGGAAACACAAGGCTGTCAAGGAGAACATGCTTTCCGCCATCGATGCTGCCGGTTTTGATTCCACGCTGTGGGAGCATGCCGGCATCGTGCGTCGTACGCCCTACGAGGAACATTTGGCACAGCAGCAGGCCACGTTCGACCAGGCTGCCATTGTCCAGCATACGGGCAACGCCCAACTGGATGGCATGGTGGACAGGCTGCGCCTCTTTGGTCAGCGACTGCCACAGGAGAAGGTGTATCTGCATCTGGACAACACCTGCTACTTCCTGGGCGATACGATCTGGTATGCCGCTTATTCGCGTCGCACCAGCGACAATATGCCCAGCGACATTAGCAATGTGCTGTATGTGGAACTGCTGAACAACGACGGCTATGTGATGGAACGGCAGGTGGTGAAGATGAAGGACGGACGCGGCCATGGCAATATCTACCTCGATCCGGAGTACTATGCCGGCTTTTACGAAATGAGGGCTTACACGCGCTGGCAGCTCAACTGGGGCATCAGCGAGCGCGAGCATGGTGACGCTTCCAAAGGTTGGTTCATGAACGAAGACAAGGAACACGAGTTCTTCCGTGACTATGACAAGCTGTACAGTCGTGTGGTACCCGTCTATGACAAGCCTGCTGACCCCAGTGTCTATGACCTCGACATGACGCTTCGTCCCATGCGCCGCTATTACAAGCACGACCCCAACAAGCGCGAACTGCAGCTCACGCTCTTCCCGGAGGGAGGCAACCTTGTCGAAGGACTGCCTTGCAACATTGCCTTCGAAGCAGCCTGGAATGACGGCGAGTGGGTGGATGGTGAACTGCATGTGGATTCTCTCGTCATCCCTGCCCTGCATCGGGGGCGGGGCGTATTCTCCCTCACACCGGCACGCAAGATGCCTCGGGCAACCTTCGTCACGACCAAGGGAGAGAAGATTAAGGTTGAGTGGCCTGAGGTGCTGCATGAAGGTGCCGTGCTGAGTATGGCCCAGGGCAGTGATAAGGCATGGAGCTTGCAGGTACACCTCACGGAAGGCTTGTCACCCGACAGTCTGTGCATGACGATAATGAATCAGGGTGTGCTGAAGGAGGTGCTGCCCATACGTGGCAAGGACCAGTCCTTCCAGATAAGCGAAGACGGCCTTGAGATAGGTGTGAACCAGGTCACGCTTTTTGACACACAGGGACGCGTATGGGCCGATCGTCTCTTCTTTGTCAGGGGAGAGGAACCCATCACCGCGAACATCAGCGTCACAGGCATCAAGGATGAGTATCGCCCCTACGAACCCATCTCGCTCGACATTCAGGCCGCACCCAACCTGCCTGTTGCCAGACAGCCGATTTCACTCTCCGTACGTGATACCTGGAACCAGAACTTCCTCTACGACAATGCCTCGATGCTGACGGAGATGCTGCTGAGCAGCGAGATAAAGGGTTTTGTGCCCCAGCCCGACTGGTATTTCGAACAGGATGATGATGTGCATCGCCAGGCCCTCGACCTGCTGATGCTGACCCAGGGATGGCGCAGGTTTGCGTGGCGCGACATGGCGATCAGCGGGACATGGGAGCTGAGGCAGCCCGACGAGAAGAGCCTGGTGGTGGATGGTACGGTGGAACCTTACCTCACGGCAGACGAAATCAAGGCATACATGAATGAGGCGGGATCGAAACTGACCTGGCAGGAGGCACGTGAAGGCATAATGAGGAAAAAGAAGAGCAAGGCTCTTCTGCTGCACTCCGAATTGGTCGACCCTGCCACCAACGAGGCTGTGCAGATGGAGATGGAGGTGAAGAACAACGGACACTTCCGGCTCAAGTTGCCCGACTTTGACGATCGTGCCTACTTCTTCCTGAGTGCGGCCGACCCGTCGAAGATCAAGGACAAGAAGAACCATGCCTGGATACAGATGGCATGGGCTGGCGAGGATATGCCCTCCGACCGCTCCCTGCTCTATCACATGGAGCAAGCCACACAGGCTCCGGACTATATGTCGTACATCTCTCTTCCCTATCCCCGATATGCCAAGCGCTACACCTGGCATCAGACTCATTTGGCACCGATGCCCGAGTATGTGAAGTCCAAAGGCAGACGCTTCAATGACGGTACCATCGAACTGAACGAGGTGGCCATCACCGCCAAACATAACGGCCAGCGACGCTTCAAGGACTCTGAGCCTGCCTTCATGGTGGATGCCTACGAGGCTTTCAACAATGCCATGGATGCCGGACTCAGCACAGGACACGAGGGTATTGCCCGCAGCTATATTGGCGACCTTGGTCTGGACGACCCGTTCGCATGGGATGTGGTGTTCCTTCCGCACGGAGAAACGGCACAAATGCGCACAAGCCGCATAAAATTACGTTTAGGTCTCAATCTGGAAAGACGTTTTGATGTCCAGGGTCTTGCCAGTGCCGACTTCGAGGCTGGTTCACAGGAAGAACTCGACACACTCTCTCATCGCAACCAATTGTGGTCCATGGAGCGCGTGCTTGAGGATGTGCAGCCAGGTGAACTGCGTTACTACATGATAATCGATGACCATAACCAGCCCACCCACTCGCTGGACATCTTCAAGCTGGAGAAGTTCATCATCTATACTGACTACTGCCCCC
>JAZLII010000204.1:0-7597 GCA_045617275.1 Bacteroidaceae bacterium | reverse complement strand
TAATAAAGTTCACACTATTTCCATAGGTACCTATTTATTTTCGCATCAGATATGGAAAAATCCATTCCGTTTATTCAAGTTCATATTAAAATCGCAGTTTTTGTAAACTTTCCCAACTTCTCCCCCACCCTGCGTGTCCACGCCACACCGGTTTTGTGTCCATACTTGATCTTCAGCGCGTTGCGTCTTGACACACCGGAGAAGTTGGAGATTTTTACAAATATTTCTAAATACTGAAATAGGCGGAAGTATCTGAAAAGTTGGTGGTTTTTACAAAAACGGCCTCAGCAGATCGAGGTAAATGAGCAGTGTGGAAAGAGCAACTAACTAAAATCCACTGCCTTGCACCATGAGGGAGGCATAAGGGAACTGTGTGAGAGCCATGAGGAAGCCATAGGGGGAACTTGTGAGAGGACGTGCGAGATGGCAGAACTTGGGGAATTTTACAAAACAAGTTGGGATTGTTTACAAAAGTTGTTGGGGTTTTCTGCAAAAGAACTTGGGGAAGTTTACAAGTTGCACGACCTAACATGCTGGTAATCAAACTGTAGGAGCCATGTATATACTTTATAAAGGGAGATTTCGATAAAAAAGAATAAAATCTTTATCTGTATATCTAGTGTATCTATTGTATATAGCGTTCTCGAATGTATTGAATATCAATGCATTACGAGGCTGAATTTGTAAGAAAACCAACTTCTTTTGCAAACCACCCAACTTCTCTTGCAATTCCCCCATCTTCTCTTGTAAAAGCAACCAACTAATTTGAAATACTTGTAAAGTTTGCCAACTTCTCAGCCCTTTCCGGGTCCGTCTGTCTTTTGCGCTACTTACAGGTTTTTGTAAAAACCTCCAACTAATTTGAAATATTTGTAAAAACTCCCAACTTCTCCGCCGTGTTATGCACAACGCTCAACCCTCACCGCTCAACGGCAGTGTCTTGGGACAATGTCCCATGTCCCAGTTGTCCTACTTCGCCTGGTACAGTGACGCACTCGTGTGTGCGTACCTTATAATATATTACACGCGTGCATGAGGCTCTCGGGGGGCGAGTGGAGTCGTAGTGCGAAGATACGCAAATTCCCCCACATGGCCAACATTCCCGCCCATTTTCTTTTCCACCCCTACCCCACATGATACTCCACACTGTACCTTGTGAGTACTCTGCAACACCCAGTAAATCAGTACGATACTGCGTACTCGAAATAGTACTCAGCAGACCTTCCCGGTACTATTTTGAAAACGCCTTGCGAGGTTGTACCTTTGCACTGGCAATGAGAAATCAGCGCCAAGAGAGTTCACCTCAAGTCGCGACCTTGAAAGAAAACTTACCCGTGAGAGTTCACATCATTAACCCTAAAATCAAAACCAATAACCCCAAATCAAAAACAAAACAAAAACAAAAACGTAAAAACTTATGTGTGTATATCTAATTAAGTACAACACTGACGGTCACAAGGTGACCCAGGCAGTGAGCAGTGCACAGGAGTACCGACAGCTCCGCGACACTGCAGAGAACATCCACAACGTAGCCCTTGCACGCCAAGGAGACGAACAGGCCAAGCGACGCCTGGTACAGTTCTGCTACAACAGTCATCATCCCGAAGGCCTCCTCGCCGGAGAGAGTCTCTTGAGTCGCAGTTTCGGCTTCGACTACGACGATCCCGACACCCGCGAAGTTTTCATCGAGAAGTGCATGAAGCAGTTCATGGAGACCGGTCTGCTCATGCTCGAGCGCAGCGTGAAAGGCGCCCATGCCGTCTTCCAGCGTCGTCAGGGCGAGAGCATCCTCGAGGCACAGTACCGCGTGGCACGACAGCTCGACGTGGAGTTTGACAACGGTTGCAAAGACCAGAACCGCGTCTTCTTCTCCACCACCGCGAGCCCATCCGACCTCGTCTACCTCAGCGATGCCCTCTTCTACAACGACTACGACCTCGAAGCCTCACGCCTTGAGACTCAGCAGGTTAAGGAGCGTGTGAAGGCAGGTGAGGAGCACGTTCCCAGCCATCTTCTCGCTGCCAACAAGCACGCCAAGGCCACTGAGGACGTGAAGGCAGTTCCCTCCCCTACCCTTCCCGTGAGCGCCATGCCCGCATGGACCCAGGACGAGGACAAGGTGGAACAGCTCATCCGAGCCATCTTCCGCCTCTGCGGCTACGACATGGACGAGGTACAGGAGGGAATGCGCAACAGTGCCCTCTTCGCCGTGCTCGACAAGCTCCGCCACGTGTGCGAGTACAATCCCGTGGTGATGAAGGCCGTGGTATGCCCTCGCTACAGCTTCGGTCTCGATGCCTCGGAGGTAGACCTGATCGTGCGCAGCGTGCTCAAGCATGAGCGTGGCTACATAAGCAAGGAGCTCCGTATGGTCTTCGACAACCTCTACCCCACCTCATCCCTTCAGCGCTCTGAGAGTCAGCAGGTTGTATCAGCCGGTTCGGCCACTTCGCTTTATGATGCACTCTCAAAGTGCTATCCCTCTATGGAGAGCTGCATCTGTGAGGAGGCCCTCATGCCCAGAGCACCCAAGTATATGAGTACCGTGCTCAAGGAGACTCCCCAGGGATACGTCTATGCTGTGATGGCCGGTGTAGCTCCTGCCATGGCTACCCTCATGACCGACTGTACCATGAAGTTTGGGCCAAAGGCCGTGAAGCGCCTCAATGCCTGGACTCATGTCGACGGTCATCTCGGTTCCAACAAACAGCTCTTGCGTTCTCCCATCAATGAGGTGATGCACGACACCAAGAGACAGGACAAGGTGAACCAGGATATAATGAATGCCGCCATTCGCAAAAAAGAGCTCAACAAGAACAAGAAGGAACAGGAGGAAGTGCCCAATCTTCCTATCGTGAACGTGCCTGGCAACATCACTCGTAAGAAGCATATCCAGATCATGCAGGCCAACGAGGGCGCGCATACCTACACCTTCACCGAAGAGCTTGACACCATGGCTACTGGGCAACAGGGATACTATAATCGTGCTGATTTTGAGCGATATATGTTCGATAACGGTGAGGTGGGAAGCTATACTGCCGTCAACGACTCCGAGAACCTTACTGTCAAGGTAGCCTGGAACGTAACTTCCAGCAGTACCCGTGACCAGACCTTGCAACACTGGAAAAGCGCCACCAATGGTACCGTGTCACGCGTGTGGTTCGTAGGTATGCCCTACAACAATTTTGAGCATCTTCCAGAGTTCCGTCAGTACACTCCCGAGCAGCTTGCCTATATCCATCGCGGTGCCGCCATCATGCGAAAGTTGCATGGACACATGCATACTCCCAAGCTTGACCATACCATGCTCGAATGGCTCGAGGAACAGCTTGAAATCAGCAAGGCCAACCATGACGCCGTACGTGACACTTTTCGCAAGCGTGCCGTGGAGATTGCCCATACCTTTGGCGGTGTGCTTTTTGGCTGTGACATTGTGGATACTATCATCGAACGCGAGGATGACTTTGCAAAACGCATTGAAAGTCAGCAGGATGTTGTCAACCGAACCGAAGGTGAGGAACAGCTCAAGGCACAGGAGCAGCTCGCCAATTTGCTCAAGGAGAAAGAAGAGTGGGATAATGTGAAGTATGATGTAAACCACTATCGTGAGAAGTCGCAAAGCGTGAAGCTTGCCCGTTTCATGGCCGATAAGATCGTAGATACCCAGATTTCCATGTGGGGAGGTCGCCTCACCAGTCAGTATGTGCATCTTGAGGGTATGAGCCAGTCCGTCAAGACTTCAGGCACCCTCCTCGACGAGCTGCCCAACGAGTTCGATATCGACATGGTCTGCGCTATTCGTCCGGAGATCAGCTCATCCACTCTCTCCAAGACCCTCCAGCGACTTTGCAATCATAAGGACATCGAACGAGTGGGAATCAAGAATCGCAAGACCATTTACCGTAAGGTGAGATGTGCGGCATAGCTCGATCTTTACGATATAGTTCTTATTCACTCAGGGGGGGGTGGGCAAAACGTCCACCCCCCCTTTTTGTTCAGCACGCTGCAAGTTGGACATTGGACATTGGACATTGGACAAAACAGCTACCCTACCCTATCCTGACCTTTCGGAACCTACAGACGGGTCCAAGGGTGTCCTAAGAGTCATAAGCACGAGTCGGATATATGACTCCCTAAAACAGGGACCCATCGATCTGCATGGTCACAGAAGGGCCGCTCCGTACCTATGTTGAAACCACTGAGGCAAGCAGTACCTCTATGCTGTTGATAATGTCATGCCTCCAGGCTACCATCGCAAAACGCGATGGTAGATGCTCCGATATGCGACATACGACATAAGAAGAAAGTCACCCACCCCCTCCCCTACTTTTCCATACAAAAAATACTTGGACATTGTTTGAATTATGCCCAAGTATTCCAAGTTATTTCTATTTATTCCGAAGTATTAAGAAATATCTCTAATTATTTTTATTTAATTAATAAATTTTGCGACCTTTTCTAATTTCACTCTACTTTCAGATCCCCTCAAAAGAGGTGGTGCGCTGTATGTAGGCTATGATCTCTGCTCGTCCCTCGGCATCGAGCATGTTGCCGTCGTAGTGAGCCTCGAGCCACTTGTGGAGCGCGGTGCGTATGATGTCCTGCTTGTCGAAGCGCTCGAGGATGCTGATACGTGCCAGTTCGCCGTCGGTCTCCTTCTCCAGGTAGACTATCTTGCCGTTGACTCGCTCTATGGTGCGGTAGCTCTTGGGACGGCCCCTCTTCCCTGCGGGAGCCGTCTTTTCCGGTTCGCTGGGCATGGCGGTCTGCTGAGGAGCGGTCTGTGCCATGCCTACCATGCCGGCACGGCCATAAGGCTCATAGTCCTCCTGCTGCACCTTGGTGGCCGCCAGGGACTCCTGCATCCTCTCCTCCTGCTCCTTTCTGCGCTGCGTCTCAGCCACCATAACGCTCTCACCAGCCTCCTCGACGAAGTTGTCTATATTAAATTTCTTCTGCTTTGCCATTTTACGGGTATTCTATTGTGCCACACCTCTGGGGATGGGCCTGTGTTTCTTTGGTTTTGGATCTCCTGTTATTTTCGTTCAACTCTCAACGGTCAGCTTTTAACTTTTGTATCTTCCGCTCAACTCTCCACTCTCATCGTTTAACGATCATCACCCAACGCTCTCCGCCTGCGTAGCCTTGAACTGTGCGAAAGCCACCTTGCACTTCTTGCCCCACACCTCGGGTGTCCAGCTCTTCTTGCGAACCTTGATGCCCAGGATGTGCTCGGCCAGACGCATGTAGTCGTCGCAGGCCGTGGAGGAAGGTGCGTACTCAAAGAGTGTCATCTCGCTGCCCGGGCTCTCGTTACATCTCTGGCACCGGCGTATCTGGATGGGGAAGAGCGGACCGCCGTTCTTGTTGGATGCCCCGCTGTAGTAGTTCTTCACCTCCTTGCTCAGCGTCGTGTTGCGGTCGAACTTCACTAGCAGATAACCCATGATGGGAAGCGGTTTGTCGTAGCCCTCGCGCACCTCGTCGATGAAGTGCAGCAGGTTGGGCGCACCCTGCACGCTGAAGAAGGAAGCCTCCGTAGGTACGATGATACTGTCGGAAGCCACCAGCACGTTGGTGTTGACCAGGTTCTTGCCACCCGGTATGCAGTCTATGAGGATATAGTCGTAGGCATCCTGTATCATCGCCAGACGCTTCTGCAGCAGTTTCTCGCTCGCCACCTTCTGTGAGAGCGACTCCGACGCATCGGCCATCCTTCGGCTCGAGGGTATATAGTCCAGTCCGGGGTAGCGCTCGAAGACCGGAATGCGGTTGATATCGTGGAACCACTCATACAGCGTAGCCGGTCCGCCGTCGTCGATGGGCAGCAGGCTGGTCTTGTCCATGATGAGTGTGAGGTTGCACTGCTGGTCGGTATCCACCAGGAGCACCTTCTTGCCCAGTAGCCAGAGTGCCGTGCCCAGGTTGGCCGTAGTGGTGGTCTTCGCCACACCTCCCTTGTCGTTGAGAACTGCTATGATTTGAGCCATATTTCTATATTCTGCGATGAAATGGGGGATATTTAAATCCTAAAACTTTGATTTCACGGTGCAAAAATAGACATTCTTTTCCTATTATCAAAATATATTTGCTATTATTTTATCATATTGGTGTAATATTAAATATTCTGCTAATTAGAAATATCCCAAAATAATTCATAATTCCTCTTCTTAATTGGAGATATAATGAGATATATGCAAATATATAAAGATATATAGACATACACAAATACCATGAAATAACCCAAGATACCCCAAAATAATAAGAAATACCAAGAGATAATAAGAAGTAAAAAGACATTAAAACAAATAAAAGCAAATACGTAGATAATAAGAAATAATAGAAAAACAATGCAAATAATAGTAAGTAATACGAAATAAAAAGAAATAATAAGAGATATTCCAAAATACCGAGATAACTGAAAGAAGGGTCTTGAGGCGTGTTTCCTGTGCGAAGAGTAGGGTAGGGGCGTAGGTGGAGAGCCGGAGGGCGATGCAGTTTCTTCGCGTACCTAATATATTTATATTGTGATAAATTAGTATTTTTGGCTTTTTATGTTTAACTTTGTAACGGAAACTATATTGGCAACCCGTTTGGCATTCTTAAAAACCAACTACATATCATGAAGAAAACCCTCTTATCTTTGGTGTTGTTTTCGTTGGGCATGCTGGCTCAGGCACAGCAGGTGACGTTCTACACGCCCAACACGGTGCGCATCGTGAAGCAGGCTCCCGACCGCAAGGAGATGCCCGGTGACAATCTCTCGCTGGTGGTGACGGCCCATCCCCAGCAGGTGAAGCTCAAGGAGTCGCTCCAGGGCGACGAGCACATCTACTCTTCGTCGGCCCTGACTGTGAAGGTCAACACGGCCACGCAGCAGGTGACCTTCCTCAATGCCAAGGGTGAGGTGCTGCTCACTGAGGCCGGCCACTCCTTCACGCCCATACAGAACGGTCCCGACAAGGGCCGCGTGAAGGTGAAGCAGAGTTTCCGTCTGGAGCAGGGCGAACCCATCTACGGACTGGGACTCTTGCAGAACGGCAAGATGAACCAGCGCGGCGAGCACCGTCTCATGATGCAGAGCAACCTGGAGGACTACAGCCATTTCTTCCAGAGCCAGAAGGGCTACGGCGTGTACTGGGACAACTATTCGCCTACGCGCATCGACGACCGCGACGTGCTCGCCCTGGAGTCGCAGGTGGGTACGAAGGTGGACTACTACTTCATGTACGGCATGGGTGTGAAGGCTCCCTCGGGTGCCGTGTGTACGCCTGCCGACGGTGTGATCCACGAGATGCGCCTTTTGAGCGGACAGGTGCCCATGATACCGCTCTGGACCTACGGTTTCCACCAGAGCCGCGAGCGCTACAAGACGAGCCGCGAACTGCTCGACGTGGTCGACACCTACCGCAAGACGGGTGTGCCCTTCGACGGTATCATCCAGGACTGGCAGTACTGGGGCAGCAACTATCTGTGGAATGCGATGGAGTTTCTCAACGAGGACTTCAGTGACTATAAGCGTATGATCAGCCATGTGCACGATGTCAATGCGCACATGAGCATCAGTATCTGGGCTAGCTTCGGTCCGCACACCAAG
>JAZLII010000203.1:0-10584 GCA_045617275.1 Bacteroidaceae bacterium | reverse complement strand
TTTGACATCGTCACCCTATTCAGGTGGCTATAGTGGCGGGGTTCCACCTCTTCCCATTCCGAACAGAGAAGTTAAGCCCGCCCGCGCCGATGGTACTGCACACCCGTGGGAGAGTAGGTAGCCGCCGTCTTTCAAGAAGAGACCCTTCAAGCCGAAAGCTTGGAGGGTCTTCTGCGTTAATAGGCTGCAGGGCTGCCTGCTCTCCCACGCAGTGGGGCTTTTGGCGAAGGCCAAAATGCAGTAGGTAGCCGCCGTTTTTCAAAGAAGAGACCCGAGCATCGCAAGATGGCTCGGGTCTTTTGTAATTATCTTACTTTATCGGTTTTATATGTCGGCATATTTCTGGGAACCTTCTGGAGTAAGGCTGAGTGTCAGGTTTTCGTTGTATTTTATTTCCTTTTCTCTTAGCATTTCAGTTAGTATTTTTGCCACGATCTCTCTCTTCATTATTTTATAATTGAAGTCAAAAGGAAATAGTTCACCTTCTTCCTTCAATTGCCTGATGACTCGTATCTTTGTGTCCTTTATAAGTTCTCTGTCAAATAATTCCAGAGGCTTTCCCTGACAGACATCACATTGCCCACAATTATGTGTTGTTTTTTCGTCGAAGTATGCCAAAAGTGTTCGATTGCGACAGGTATCATCTTTAAGCAAGTATTCGATAACGGACTCAATGTGTATCTCGTATTGTTTCTTGCGCTTTTCATATACAGCCTCTGGTATGACCACGTTTTCCTTGTCTACACGACTTCTGGTAAAGCAAATATGAGGTATATTTTTTCTCGGAATGTATTGAATGATGCGCTTTTGATGTAGCTCTTTTAGTATCTTATAGACTTGGGTAGGTTCGAGTCCTGTTTGCTTTGCAATAAGTACCTCGTCGATGAATGCATGAGTGACAAACAATCCTGTGTAGAATCTCAGCATAGTACGTATGACGCTGTCGCTATCTTTATCTTGCTCATTCAGCAAGTAAAGTTCTTCGCGTCGAAGTATAAACAATACACGGCTTCTTCCGTCGTCTGCATCCGTATATTCTATATAACCTGATCTTGCAAGGATATTGAGTGCACTATGGACATGTACGGGGTTGTGGTTGAAGTTAAAGCTGAATTCGCCTATATTGAACTCGCGTCTGATGCCATAGCCAAATCCATCAGCAATCTGGTAATAGTAGCATAAGTGTTCGTAGACTTGGCGTATGTAGTCTTTTTCGGGATAGTTTTCACTTACGCGCCGTCTTAGTTTGGCTATGTCGTGATTGTTGTATAGCATGAAGGCCGTAGCTGGCTGTCCGTCACGCCCACCTCTTCCTGCCTCTTGGTAATATGCTTCCAGTGAGTCTGGTATGTCCATATGAATGACTTGGCGAACGTCAGGTTTGTCTATTCCCATACCAAAAGCATTGGTGGCCACCATGATGCGAATCTCATCATTTTGCCATCGTTGTTGTCTTTCGTTCTTTTCCGCATCACTTAGCCCTGCGTGATAGTAAGTGGCAACGTAGCCTTCTTTCTTGACCCATTCGCAGAGTTCTCTTGTCTCCCGACGGCTTCGTGTGTAAATGATTGTAGAACCCGATGTCGTTCCTAATATGTGTAGTATTTGCTCTGCTTTGTGATTGGCTTCTATGACCATGTAACGTAGGTTGGGACGCTCAAAGCTCATCCTGAACACACATTCTTTGCTAAAAGCCAGTTGGGTCTGTATATCTTTTACTACTTCGGATGTTGCCGTTGCTGTGAGGGCGAGGATGGGTATGCCGGGGAGCAGTTCCCTGATTTTTTTTATCTCCAGGTAGCTTGGGCGGAAGTCATGTCCCCATTGTGAGATGCAGTGAGCCTCGTCAACACAGATATAGTTGACATTCATGTGATGCAACTTTTGTTGAAACAGCTCGGACTGTAAACGTTCTGGCGAGATGTATAGAAATTTGTATGCCCCAAATACTGCATTGTCCAGCGTGGTAAGGATCTGCTGGTGAGACATGCCAATGTGGAGTGCGGCTGCACGTATCCCTCTCTCGCGCAGATGCTCCACCTGATCCTTCATAAGTGCGATAAGTGGTGTGATGACGATGCAGATGCCCTCCTTGGCGAGAGCGGGAACCTGAAAGGTGATGCTCTTGCCTCCTCCTGTTGGCATTAGGCCAAGGGTGTCATGTCCAGCGCCGATACTTTCTATGATCTGACGCTGGATACCACGAAAGTCATCGTATCCCCAGTATTGCTTGAGAATCTGTGAATAGACGTCCTTCATGATTGTCGTTGCTTAAGTGTTGGAATTGTCGGTGGTTTTGGGAGCCTCGCTGGGGCGAATGTCTTCTATCTGCAACTGTACCTCGCCATGCTTGTGTGTGTTCTCCTCAACAGTGTATGCAATGTCAAAAGAACACTTGCTTTTGATGAAACGTGCTTGTGAACTTTGTCCAAATGCGATGCCGTTTACCACATTGTTGCTCTTGTTGTCGACCAACTCAAGCTTGATATGTTCCTGCTCTCTTCCTACCACCTTGCTTGTACCATAGTCGTAAACTTGACGTGAGCAGAAGAGGGGCTTTGGATTGTCTGGGCCAAAGGGCGCAAAACGCTTGAGATCGTTGTAGAACTTGCGGTTGATATCCTTGAAGTCAAGCTCGGCTTCGATATCCAGTTTGGCGTCGGTCTGCTCCAATGAGATGTGCTTCTCCACGTACTCCTCAAATCGACGCTTAAACTCGGGTATGTGTTCAACCTTGATCGAAAGACCAGCTGCATATGTATGTCCTCCAAAGTTCTCCAGGATGTCACGGCAACTTTCGATGGCACTATAGATGTCAAATCCGTTGACGGAACGAGCCGAACCTGTTGCAATATCATCTGTACGGGTAAGTACAACGGACGGACGGTAGTATATTTCAGTGAGACGTGAAGCTACTATACCGATGAGACCTTTGTGCCATTCCTCGTTGTAGATGACTATCGAGCGCTTCTCATGCTGATGATCGATACGGGCAACGATGCTGTTGGCCTGTTCTGTCATGCTCTTGTCAAGATCCTTCCTTTGTTCGTTGTAAGTGTTGATGAGAACTGCCTGACGCTGCGCGTTGCGGTGGTTTTTCTCCACCAAGAGTGTTACTGACTCTTTGCCGTTCTGCATACGGCCCGAGGCATTGATGCGGGGACCAATCTTGAAGATAATATCGTTCATCGTGATCTCCTTGCCGACGAGTCCGCATATCTCGAGCAGGGCCTTGATACCCACGCTGGGATTGTTGTTGATCTGGCGGAGACCATGGAAGGCAAGGATGCGATTTTCTCCAAGAATGGGCACAATGTCGGATGCGATGCTCACGGCGCAGAGATCCAGTAGTGGAATAAGTTGGCTGAACTCGATTCCGTTGTCCATCGCAAAGGCTTGCATGAACTTGAAGCCTACGCCACATCCCGACAGATCCTTGTAGGGATAAGTGGCATCTTCACGCTTGGCGTTGAGGATGGCAACTGCAGGAGGAAGTTCTTTGTCGGGCACGTGGTGGTCGCAGATGATGAAGTCAATGCCAAGTGACTTTGCATAGGCTATCTCTTCTGTCGCCTTGATACCACAGTCCAGTACGATGACCAGTTTGACTCCAGTCTCGTAGGCGTAGTCTACGCCTTTGTGCGACACTCCATATCCCTCCTCGTTGCGATCTGGGATATAGTAGTCAATGTTGGAGTAGTACTGCTGCAGAAATTTGTAGACCAGGGCAACGGCCGTGCATCCGTCGACGTCGTAGTCGCCATATACGAGGATGCGTTCTTTGCGTCCTAATGCTTGGTTCAGGCGGTCTACGGCCACTTTCATGTCCAGGAAGAGGAATGGGTCGAGCAGTTCATTCAATTGAGGTCTGAAAAAACCACGTGCTTTGGATACGCTGTCCACACCTCTCCTTTGGAGCAACATTCCCAGTGCAGGATTGATGCCCATCTCACGAGCCAAGGCTTTTGCTTTCTCCTTTTGCTCGTCAGTAGGAGGTTGGTAGTTCCATTTGTGGTTCATTCTTTCTACTGCTTTTTGTAAAAGTGGTCAGTCAAGTACTTGAATAGTAACTTGTTATTGTCCTGCAAAAATGCCTCGCCTGTATATCGAGGTGCAGTTTTATGCAAAATATGTGGTAAAGTTACGAAAAAAAACGCAAAATGCGACGCTTTTTGCCACATTTTGCGTTTTTTTAACAGCATTAAGTCATCCCTTAATGTCAGATGGCCATTGGGGATGACCTTGCGAATGCGAGTATTAGATACCCAGTTTCTTGCGGATATCCTTAGGAACAGCGTTCTTGTTGATGATGATGTTCATGGTCTTGTAAGCTACGTAAGGCTTGCTTACATACCAGAAACCCTTGTAGGGACCATAGTTGCCCCATGAGTTCTTCATCATGAAATACTCCTTGCCGTTCTGGTCCTTGGCTATGCCGTAGATCTGCATACCATGGTCGTCGGTAGTGGTCCAGTTGTCGTAACCCTCCTGACGCATCTCCTGGGTGATGGTCATCTCGCCGGCAGCATCGTTGGCAGTGATCTTTGCACCAGCCTTCTCGCCAGTCCAACGGCTCTGGTCGCTACCTACACCTGCAACAGCCTTAACGTCGGGTACAGTGGCCACGCACTGGTTCTTGGTACCACGACGGCTGAATCCGTCTTCGCTAACGTCTGCACCCCAAGCGAAGGTCCAGCCGTTCTTTACACTCTCCTCCATGACACGCATGAACTCGTCGAGAGGAAGGTTGTAGCTGCTTGCCCAGCGCCAGTTGTCCTGAATCTCGAGGATGAATGACTCGTAGAAAGGATGGTGGGTATAGCTGGTCAAACTAACGTAGTCGTTGGGGTCCAGGGTGAGGTAGTCCTTTACGAATGACTGGGGAGTATACTTCTTGCCCTTGTATTCAAACTCGGTAGGACACTCGCCGAAATAGTCGTTGATCATGCCCTGAACGGTCTTCTTCCAGACGGGGTTGATCTTCTTTGCATCACTCTTAGAGATAGTGGTGATGTAGGCCTCCATGGGAGGGAAGAAGTTGGTGAAGTTGTACAGAGAGTCTCCGTAAGCAGTGATGGGGTAGGGCATGATACCCTCAGGGATAAGTCCGTAGTTCTTCATGCAGAAAATGGCATCGTAGAAGCTACCGCCTTGGCTGAAGCTTGCATCGCCATGAGTACGGATGTTGCGGTCTGCACGGTCTACGTATGTCTTGTTGACAAGGAAAGACTCGCAGAGATCGAGATCCTTCATCTCGGGGTGCTTCTTCAGAACCTCGCTCTCAAGGAAAGCCAAGCTTGAGTATGCCCAGCAGGTACCGGAGTTGTTCTGGTTCTTGATGCTGGTCACAGGATTCTCTGTTACTGTGGTGAAGACAAGTGAGTCGTTCTTGGGCTGTGCCATGACGCTTGCGGGCATCATGGTAAGTGCTGCCAAAGCAGCGAAAAGTGTTTTTTTCATATTGCGTTTTTTTATTTATGAGTTTCTGCGTAGTAAGCTTCCACGTCGTCGATGTGATAGGGGATGCGGTCCTTACCTAGGAAGCGTTGTCCCTCCTTCGTGATGAGGATGTCGTCTTCGATGCGGATGCCGCCAAAGTCCTTGTAGGTCTCAAGGAGATCAAAGTTGAGGAACTCCTTGCAGTGGCCGCTTGCTTTCCAGTCATCAATCAGTGCGGGGATAAAGTAAATGCCAGGTTCGTCGGTCATGACCCAGCCCTCCTGCAAGCGACGACCGCAACGCAGGCAGTTGGTACCGAATTGTTCCAGGTTGGGCTGAGTCTCTTCGTCGAAACCAACGTAGGTTTGGCCCAAACCTTCCATGTCATGGACATCCATACCCATCATGTGACCGAGTCCGTGAGGCATGAACATAGCATGTGCTCCTGCACGTACAGCCTCCTCGGTGTCTCCCTTCATCAGGCCGAGCTCCTTGAGGCGGTTGGTCATCAGGCGTGCCACACCGAAGTGTACGTCCCACCATCTTACGCCGGGCTTGGCGATATCCAATGCATAGTCGTGACACTCCTCTACGATGCTGTATATCTCGCGCTGTCGCTGGTCGAACTTGCCGTTGATGGGCGTGGTACGTGTGTTGTCTGAGCAATAGTTCTCATTGGTCTCTGCACCAGCATCGCAAAGCATCAGTCTGCCTGCCTCCAGAGGTCGGGGTGAGGGGTAACCGTGCATGATCTCGCCATGCATGGAAAGGATGCTGGGGAAACTGGTGATGCAACCCTTGGCACTGGCGATACCGCCAATGACGCCAGCGATGTACTGCTCGGTGACTCCGGGACGGCAGAGCTGCATGGCGGTAGTATGCATCTCGTAGCCAATAGCACAGGCACGCTCTATCTCGGCAATCTCTTCTGCGCTCTTCACGGCACGCTGATCTACTACAGCCTTGATAAGCTCTACGCTGGCTTCTGCACGTTGCTGCGAAGGATGGATGCCCAGAAGGTCCATCAGCTGAATCTGGATGTCGTGACGATAGGGGGGCAGGAAATGAACCTTGCGGCCCTGAGCCTTCGCCTTGTCCACGAGAGTTTGCAGTTGCTTCATGGGGGCACTGTTGGCTACGCCGGTTTGAGCTGCCATGTCGGCTACGCTGTCTACCTGGCCAAACCATACGATATCCTCAATGTCGATGTCGTTGCCGATGAGGTATTCCTTGTTTTCGTCAGCATCGATTACACCCACGAGACCTTCGCGGTGAAGACCGAAGTAGTAAAGGAAACAACTGTCCTGACGGAAACGGTATACATTGGCGGGGTAGTTCATAGGCGAGTCGTTGTTGCCCATGATGACGATAAGGCCCGAACCGATGCGTTTGCGCAAAACCTCTCTGCGCTCCACGTATGTCTGCTTGCTAAATAACATGTTTTTGGTGTTTTATGGTAAATATTTCTGTGCAAAATTACTAAAAATTATTGTAAAGTGTGTATCTTTGCAATGAAAAAGTAGCTTGTTCTCAAAATAATAGCAATGCAAATCGATAGTCAGACGGGATTGGTGCTGGAAGGAGGCGGATTGCGCGGGGTGTTTACCTGCGGTGTTCTTGACTGCTTCCTTGACAAAGGAATAGAGTTTCCTTATGTGATAGGTGTGTCTGCCGGTGCATGTAATGGCTTGTCTTTTATGAGCCACCAGCGTGGGAGAGCCAAGCGTACCAATATTGATATGCTGGAAAAATACCGCTACATAGGATTCCCCAATCTCATCCGCAGGCACAACTTCATCGACATGGACCTTTTGTTTGAAGATTTCCCGGAAAAGCTGTTGCCTTACGACTATGCTGCCTACTTCCGCAATCCGGCCTACTATGAGATGGTCACCACCGACTGCATCACCGGCAAGGCTTGCTATCTTCATGAAGACAAAGACGGCTTGAAACTCACCAAGATAGCCCGTGCTTCAAGTTCTTTGCCTTATGTCTGTCCTATGGTGGAAATCAACCAAACACCGATGCTCGATGGTGGCATAGTAGACTCCATCCCATTGGAAAGAGCCCTGTCGATGGGCTATGAAAAAAATGTAGTTGTACTGACGCGAAATAAGGGTTATCGTAAGTCTCAGAAAAAGCATTGGCTACCAGGCTTTGTGTATAGGCGTTATCCCCATCTCCGCGAGGCATTGCTCAATCGAAGTGTCTGCTACAACCGGCAGTTGGAATTGGTTGAGCAGATGGAGCGAGAAGGGAAGATATTGGTCATCAGACCGGAGCGACCGGTAGAAGTTGATCGTCTGGAAAACAATATAAACAAGCTTTTGGCGTTATATAAAGAGGGCTACGAGTGTGCCCAAAAGATATTGGATCAGCAACGTTGAAGATACAGTGGACCGATAGGATGGGGCAAGTGAAAGTCTTGCTTGTGCTTGTGGCGGTGATCATAGCTGTCACCTCTCTTGTCGTGTCGCATTATCTCGTGCGTGACCTCTCGATGCAAGAACGTACCAATATGGAGGTCTGGGCAGAAGCCATGCGCAGCTACAACAATGCAGATGAGAATGCCGACCTGGGCCTGGTGTTGCGCGTCATGGAAGGCAACAACAATATTCCGGTGGTGGTACTTGGTTCGGACGGGGAAGTACAGACCTATCGCAACTTAAACCTGAAGGCCAAAGATGAGGATGGAAAACTCCAGGAAGCCAAGCAGCTGGGCGAACGGATGCATCGGCAAGGCAATGCCATTCGTATAGAGCTGACAGGCGATGACGTCACTCCTTCCGACCACCTTTTAGTATGCTTCGACGAGAGTCTGCTCATACAGAGACTTTCTTACTATCCCTATGTGCAACTGGGCATTGTGCTCATTTTCGTCATGGTGGCCATCTATGCCTTGCTCAGTAGTAAGCGAGCCGAGCAAAATAAGGTTTGGGTGGGGCTTTCCAAGGAGACGGCTCACCAGTTGGGTACTCCCATCAGCAGTTTGATGGCCTGGGTGGAGGTGCTTCGCGAGACCTACCCCGAGGACGAACTCATTCCTGAGATGAGCCAGGATGTCAATCGCTTGCAACTCATAGCCGAGAGATTCTCCAAGATCGGTTCCATGCCAGAGCGAAAGCCCGAGGACCTCTCCGAGATCGTATCCCACGTGGTCGCTTACATCGGCAAGCGAACGAGCAACAAGGTGGTGCTCACGACCCATCTGCCCGACGGTCCGCTGATGGTGAATGTCTGTGCTCCTTTGTTTGAGTGGGTGATCGAAAATCTCTGTAAGAATGCGATAGACGCCATGGATGGTGCCGGAAGCATCGTCTTGACGGCTCGCGATGAAGGCACGCAGGTTTCGGTAGAGGTGAGCGACACCGGAAAGGGCATACCTAAGGGCAATCTGCGTACGGTCTTCCGCCCTGGCTATACCACGAAGAAGCGTGGCTGGGGACTTGGTCTCGCCCTTTGCAAGCGCATCGTGGAAGAGTATCATCATGGAAGCATATTTGTAAAGTCGTCAGAGCTGGGGCGTGGTACAACCTTCCGAATAGAGATGAAAAAGAAGGCCAAATAAGGCTTGAGCCTACGCAAATCTGCTCTAAAACGCATTTTTTCCTAAGGTTTTGTGCCCTCGTATTAGTTTTTTTCGTAACTTTGCACGCCAAATGGATAAACTGGACGCATATAAAATTGATTTGAAGGGCATGCAGACGGAGGTCGGAACGTACACCCTGCTTGCCGATGATGACTATTTTACTGCCGTTCAAGGACCTGAAATCCAGCACGGCAACGTGACTGTTGAACTCACCGTGCGTCCTACTTCAGGTGCTTTTGAACTGGATTTCCATCTACAGGGAAGTGTACAGGTGATCTGCGATCGCTGTCTCGAAGAGATGACACAGCCCATAGATGCTGACTGTAGCCTACGCGTAAAGTTAGGCGAGGAGTACTTGGATGAGGGTGACGACCTGATCACGATACCCTTTGAAGACGGGGTGGTAGACCTCTCTTGGCATGTCTACGAGATGATAGCCTTGCAGATACCCATCCGCCACGTACATCCAGACGGACAGTGCAGCGAACAGATGCAGGAAGCTCTTGAAGAGCTGTGGGCAGGCGAGGAAGTCCAGTCAGAAGAGGAAACTACAGCCACCGATCCCAGATGGGATGAGTTGAAGAAACTTCTGTAAAGGAAAACATTGTCCACGGTTGCCTCGCGAGAGGCCGGTGATGATGACAAGATAATTTAAAAGAAATCAATAACGTAAAACCAATAAAACTTAAAACAAAATGGCACATCCTAAAAGAAGACAGTCCCACACCAGGACTCTGAAGAGAAGAACTCATGACAAGGCTGTAGCTCCCACCCTGGCAATTTGCCCCAACTGTGGCGAGTACTACATCTACCACACTGTATGCCCCGCTTGTGGCTACTACCGTGGTAAGGTTGCCATCGAGAAGGAAGCTTAATTTGTTAAGCCCACATTATAGCCAGAGAGTCATTGTGCCCTTTTTGTAGGGGTGAAGACTCTCCGGCTTATTTTTTTTGATTTCACCCGTATATATTAGTAAGGTGTAGACTTGCAAATTAGGTTGAGCAAAGCCTATGCCACGCAAACACCGAAATACCTAAAAAGAAATGGAAAAGATAAATGCAGTAATCACTGGCGTGGGAGGATATGTACCCTCGTACATCCTTGACAATGAGGAGATGTCGCGTATCGTCGAGACCAGTGACGAGTGGATTATGGAGCGTATTGGCGTGAAGACACGCCATATCCTGAGGCCAGAGCAAGGCTCGGGTACTTCTTACATGATGTCTCGTGCCGTCAACCAACTGCTACAAAAGACACAGGTGGACCCTGACACCATCGAACTGGTGATCTGTGCCACCACAACCCCTGACTATCATTTCCCCTCTACAGCCTCTCTTGTCATCGGCAATTGCGGACTGAAGAATGCCTTCGGCTATGATATGGAAGCTGCATGTGCAGGTTTCCTCTATGCCATGGAGGTGGGAGCAGCATATATTCGCAGTGGTCGTTACCATCGCATCGTCATCTGTGGAGGTGACCACATGAGCAGTATGACCAACTATACCGATCGCAACACTTGTCCCATCTTCGGTGATGGTGCAGCTTGCGTGATGAT
>JAZLII010000202.1:0-8661 GCA_045617275.1 Bacteroidaceae bacterium | reverse complement strand
GAATGTTTGCATCAAAGCCTGCTGCACATGGACTGCATCTCCACCTCCTTGAGCATCATGAAAAAAGCCCACGAGTGCAAAAATAACCAGTGTGATGGTAAAGGTGGGGACTGTAGTAAACATCATGTAGCGAATGTGGGTAAAAAGAGGAGTTCCCACGGTGGAACTTGCAAGAACAGTGGTGTCACTTAACGGAGAAATCTTATCACCAAAGTATGCACCACTGATGATAGCTCCTGCAACCCATCCTTCATTGAATCCCTGTGCTTTGCCTATACCTATCAATGCTATACCTATCGTGGCAATAGTAGTCCAGGAAGAGCCAGTCACCACACTCACAACAGCACAAATGGCACATGCACTCACCAGAAACCAAGTGGGATGCAAGATATTCATCCCATGGTAAATCAACAGAGGAACTACTCCACTCACCATCCACGCCCCACCTAAGGCACCGATGAGTAGCAGTATCACAATGGCCGGAGCTATGCCAGAAACTTTCTCGCTAATAGCAGCCTCAAAGTCATTCCAAGAGATGAACTTGCAGACAATGCCAATGAAAACACACAACGCGGTGGCAATGAGCAAGGCTATCTGACTGGCTCCAGAGAGCGCGTCGTCACCGAATATCCCAACTACACAAGCAATGAGTGCCACCAGAAGAACCAGTGGCACACATGCTATGTAGATAGAGGGAGTCTTCAAAACTTATATGATATTGAGTCCTCTCTGCACTTTCACATACTCGTAGCGACATCTTGTCACTTCGGCTTCCCCTTTTGAGGAAAGCACGACAATGGCAGTGTCTCCGCTAAAAGGAAGAACAGAGAGGAATCTGTTTTCTACTTTAAGCAACTCTATTCAGCTTCTTAATGATAGAGAAGATGAAAATAGCAGCGACGAGGCAGATACCGGTAAGGGTACCCCAAACCACATAGTGCTCATTGCCCCAAAGCATGGTGGGGATACTTACGAGGAAGTTACCTACTGCGGTCGCACCGAACCAGAGACCCATCATGGTACCCTTGTACTTAGTGGGGGCAACCTTGGTCACGAAGCTGATACCGATAGGAGACAGCAGCAACTCTGCGAAAGTAAGGATAAGGTATGTACTTACGAGCAAATTGGGATCGAGAGAAGCAAGGTGCTCAGGATTCTGCGCATTGGGAGCTGCCAGACCGAGAGTGGAAACGGTCATGAGCATATAGGCAACGGCAGCCACAATCATACCGAGACCAATCTTCACGGGAGCCTTGGGCTCCTTGCCCTTCTTGTTCAACCAACCGAAGATACCAATGCTGACGGGGGTCAGAGCGATAACGAAGCAGGGGTTGAACTGCTGGAAGATAGGAGCATTGACTGCAACCTCACCGACCTTGCTATAGTTGTAGCAGAGATAGCCGCAAGCACATGCGATAAGAATGGCAGAAATAACCTTTCCCTTAGGACCGTTCTGGAAAATGCCAAAGAGGCCGTAAACAATGAAGATACAAGCAACGAGGTTGGTTACGTCCATCTCCATAGCAGTAACACCAGTAGCACTGGTAGCCACGAAGTCACGAGCAAAGTAAGTCAAAGTGGCACCATTCTGATGGAAAGCCATCCAGAAGAAGATAACGACTGCGAACACAAGGCAAAGGCAAACGATGCGCTCCTTGGTCTCGGCAGGACTCATATCATCAACCACTTGCTTTGCATCGCCAGCCTTCTTCTCAACGGTCAGCACATGTGCGAAAGTTGACTTGAAAGTATAGTAAATGGCGATAGAGACAACCAATGAGACACAAGCCACAGCAAACGCAAAGTGATAGCTGTCTGCAGGGCTGATACCCAATGAGTTCTGTGCCCAGTTCATGATAGAGATGGCCGCTGTAGGAGCAAACATTGCACCCACGTTGATCAGCATGTAGAACAAAGAGAAACCGGCGTCACGCTTGCTGGCATACTGAGCATCATTGTAAAGGTCACCCACCATAACCTGGAGATTGCCCTTGAAAAGACCCGTACCGAGGCTGACAAGCAGAAGAGCAGCAGCCATGGCAGCAATAGCCACGAAACTTGCGCCCATGGGGATGGACAGCAGAGCGTAGCCCAGGAACATGATGAAGATACCGATGGTCACCATCTTGCTGTAACCCCACTTATCAGCAGCAGCACCACCAATGATGGGAAGGAAATACACGCAAGCCAGGAATGACGAATAAACGGTTCCTGCGGTACCTGATGACCAACCGAAGTTGTCTTGCAAGAAAAGGATAAAGACGGCAAGCATGGTATAATAGCCAAATCGCTCACCCGTGTTGGCAAACGCCAAAGCCCAAAGGCCTTTAGGTTGTCCTTCAAACATAATGAAATTGATTTAGGTTAATAATTATGTCGCAAAGATAAGTAAAAAGGATGAAAACCAAGCATAACGCAACAATTATTTCTACCTTTGTATCACTTTTGGTCAGAATAAGCCCCAAAAGAAGCACGAATCATATAATAAGTAAAAAATAATGAGTATTACTGCAAAGAGTATTTTCAACAAAAAAAATCTCGTCTTCAAGCCCAGACTGCTTGAATGCACAAAGGGGTACAACAAGGAGGCCTTCATGAAGGACCTCATGGCAGGTATCATCGTGGGTATCGTAGCCCTTCCTCTTGCCATCGCTTTTGGTATCGCATCCGGCGTATCTCCTGAGAAGGGTATCATCACAGCCATCGTGGCAGGATTTATCATCTCCCTGTTAGGTGGTACCAAAGTGCAGATCGGAGGCCCTACCGGTGCCTTCATCGTCATCATATATGGCATTGTCAACAATCCCGAGTATGGCGTACAAGGCTTGCTCATCGCCACCATTCTGGCTGGCGTGATGCTGGTTGCTCTTGGCGTATGTAAGATGGGAGCCGTCATCAAGTTTATCCCCTACCCCATCATCATCGGTTTTACGGCAGGTATCGCCCTGACCATCTTTACCACGCAGATGGGTGATGTACTGGGACTTACCCAAGAAGCCACCACTCAGGCAGGTGAGATCGTAAGAGTACCCCTGAAGACCCCTGGTGATTTTGTAGGGAAATGGATTGCGTATGCACAAAACATCAACACCTTCAACCTCTGGAACTTCATTGTCGCCATCGGTAGCCTTCTGGTGATCATCTTCTCACCCAAGGCCCTTGCGAAGGTACCCGTACTCAACAAGATACCCGGTTCGCTGTACGGCATCCTCATCGGCACCGGCGCTGTACTTCTCATCAAGCAACTGATGCCCGAAGTACAGATCGACACCATCGGCGACCGTTTCCACATCCAGGCCCAGTTGCCCGCCATGGTAGTCCCTGAGTTTACCATGGAGACCGTGACCAACCTGATGCCCATAGCCTTCACCATCGCCATCCTTGGCGCCATCGAGAGTTTGCTCTCTGCAGCTGTGGCAGATGGTGTCATCAGCGATCGTCACGACAGCAACACAGAACTCATCGCTCAAGGTGTGGCCAACATCGTGAGTCCTCTCTTCGGTGGTATCCCTGCCACGGGAGCCATTGCCCGTACGATGACCAACATCAACAACGGCGGACGTACCCCCATAGCCGGCATCATCCACGCCATCGTGCTTCTGCTCATCCTCTTGGTACTGATGCCACTGGCCGAGTACATCCCCATGGCATGTCTGGCAGGTGTGCTGGTAGTCGTAAGCTACAACATGAGCGGATGGCGTACTTTCAAGGGACTGCTCAAGAATCCTAAGAGTGATGTCATCGTGCTGTTTGTAACCTTCTTCCTTACCGTAGTCTTCGACCTTACCGTAGCCATCGAGGTAGGCCTCATCCTGGCATGTGCACTCTTCATGAAGCGTATCATGGAGACCACTCAGATCAGCGTCATCGAGAAGGAGATCAATCCCGATGAAGAGGCAGACATGCATGTGAGCGACCAGCACCTCATCATCCCTGAGGGCTGTGCCGTATATGAGATCAACGGTCCTTACTTCTTCGGTATCGCCAACAAGTTTGACGAATTGCAAACCAATATCGGTCGCCACCGCCCCAAGGTTCGCGTCATCCGCATGCGCCGTGTACCTTTCATCGACTCCACCGGTATCCACAACTTGCAAACACTCATCGAGATGAACCATGCAGATGGCATCCATATCATCCTTTCTGGTGTCAACGAGAAGGTGCATCAGCAATTGGAGAAGAGCGGATTCTACAACATCATGGACAGCAACCACATCTGCCCTCACATCGATGTTGCCCTGGAGCGAGCAAGAGAGTTCTTGCAGACATCACAGAAGTAAGAGACTCCCATTTGTCTCTATTACAGAATTCAGGCGCTATATCTTTCGAGATAGCGCCTGAATTTGTTTTTACAGTTCCCCTACGGCTTGCATATAATTGTGCATATTGCCCGCCTTGTGCATCTTCTTCCATGCCTTGTGGCCGATAGTGGGTTCGGCATAATCCCAAAAAGTACGAAGTTTAGCCAACTGCTGAGCCTCACCCGGTATTTGCGCCACATAGTGCCGTCTCATCGACTCGTGCAGCTCAAGAAGTTTGTCCACCACTTGTCGATCCGTAACCTGCACCCCCATTTTATACTCCAAGGCCAGGGTAGGACGAGCTAGCAAACCTCGACCTATCATCACGCCATGCAAGTTGGGGAACAGCTCCTCAATGCGCTTGATGTCCTCAACCGACATCAGATCACCATTGTAGACCAACGGATGTCGGCAAACCTCCGCAAAAGCAGCAAAAGCATCCAAGTCGGGAGTGCCTTTGTATTGCTGCTTAGCCACACGAGGATGCAAGGTGATATGGCGCAAGGGGGCATCATTGAGAAGAGCAAGTGCCTCTTTCCATTCGTCCCGTCCCTCCACGCCGAGCCTCATCTTTACAGAAAAGTCATACTCTGGATGCAAAGCCATATAGCGGCACACCTCTTCCACCTTATCTATATGTGATAAGATACCGGCCCCTCGACCATGCTTCACCTGCAAAGGAAAAGGGCACCCCATGTTTAGGTCTATGCGTATACGGTCACCATCAGTCCATGTCGGTGCGCCATCGGCAGAAGCCTGCTCTCGCTCATTCCATTCTTCTCGTTGACGATCCACAGCCTCCAGCAGCACACGCATCTCTTCCCCATCGCGAGCAATGATTTGCAAAGCCAGGGGCACACCAAGATTGAAAGCAGGCCTGATATCGAGACTGTCTTTCTTCCGCACCTCCCCATGCTCCACCCGCATGAAAGGGGTGTAATATTCGTCCACGCCACCGCAGCAAGCTGCATGAGCACGCCGATAGACGTCCTCCGTATATCCCTGCAATGGGGCAAAATAGATGGGTAGTGCCATGACTGGAAATGTACTTTGATTGCAAAGTTACTCTTTTTTGCCGAATAAACGCACCATTCTCGTAAATTTTATATTTCCTGCCGACAGGTTCTAATGCACCTGTCTGGTCGTATGAGCAATCGTTGTCATAACCTTTTCTTATCCGCTTGTTGTAAATTATTTTCTTATACCAATATCTTGACAGACACAACAGCAGAGACATGCCAAAGTTCCGCACAAGCAAAAGAGTGAAAACGCATAGAAAACACGATTTCTGATACCCTACGGTGACACGACCAAGTCATGCGCATGACTTGTCAAAATCACGAGCATGACCGGCTCATGTCATGCGCATGTCGGAAACGCAAGACAAGCATGCAGAGAACAAGTCAAAACCATGGTGAGAGGCGACGGTGTGCAAAAGACATTGTTTGCGCCATCGGCACGCTTCAATTTGTAATGTTTTTACAAACCAGGAAATAGAGAAGATACGTGTTCCTCCAACGTATTCGGTTCGATAAGAAAAGCCTGCAATCCAGCCTGCTGGCCGATACTGATATTTTTAGGAGAATCGTCGATATAGAGCGTCTCGCCCGGAATCACTCCCGACTCGCGTATGGCGTACTCGAAATAGGCCGGATCGGGCTTGGCAAGATGCATCTGATAAGAAAGGAAACAATGTTCAAAAAGGTCGGGAAGGCAGAATCCCAGCGTCTCTGCCATGTCGCATGCGGCTTGCCAATGCAAGTCTCCAATGTTGCTCACGAGATAAAGGCGGTAGTGCTCACGCAAACGGTCCAAGAGCTGGAGGCGCGAAAGAGGCACATCGATAAGCCCATTGTAGGCTTCAAGTATCTGCTCTTCAGTCACCTCTTCACGGCACTGGCTCTGGATTATCTGCAGAAATTCCGGTCCATGTATCTCTCCCACATCCATCTTGTGTATCAGCCGGAAGATGGGATGACCGTCGGGCGATGCATTGAATGGCTTGTTGTCCGACAGGATATCGGTAGGGATGGGCATGCCCAGTTCGGCAAATCGCCGGAGCGCAAGACGCGTATTGAGATTGAAGAGTACACCTCCCAGGTCGAAAAAGATATTGCGTATAGCCATGTCTGATATCGTTGTTGAAGTTTCGCACATGCGGAAAGTACATTAGAGAAGGGCGCCAGACCCTCCGTCTGCCAAAAGCACGCGACTCCGCATTTGCAATTATTTCCTACCGAAGAAATACATCTTGAAGAACGGACTCACTCGCAAGAAATGACTCAACAGCAAGCAAGCCAAGATGATGGGGATAGCCATGCCGCAGGTGATGAGTACATCCAAGAGGAAATTGGGCTGATGGGTATTGAGCCACTTTCCCATGTCGGGAAGCTTGGGCATCAGGATGAAATGCAAGAGATAGATGTCGAGTGTACGCTGACCGATGTACTGCAACCAGCGACCCAGACGGTGCTCATCCGTGAGTTGGTCTGCATAGTAGCGGAACGTAGTGACGGTAAGCATCACGAGGCCATACATAGTGATGGTACGAGGCAGGTTGGTCCATTGCAGGCGAAGATTGTGCCAGCGAAGGTATTCGCTGCAGGTGATGAAGACAAGCGTCACAGTAACGGGGAAAAACCACTTGCTGTCCATGAGCCGCTGCACCTCGCCCCAATAGCGGTGTACAATATTGCCCAAGAGGAAGAACTGCATATAGCGCATCGTCTGGATGAGACTGCTATAGTGATAGAAAGGATGCTCATGGTAGTGAAACCAACTGGGCATGTAGATGGAGGCATAGAGAGCTACAAATACAGCCCATATCACAAACCAGTACCAGAAATGACGACTGGGAGTAGCTGTCACAGGTGCATTGCCTGCAGAGGCAACTGCCACATTTGCCTCGCCTGCTGCGGAAGAGGTACCGGGCACGATACCGTCCGCTTGCCCATCTGCTACCGTTGCGGCTATGACAGGAGTCTGAGCGGCAATACTCTTTGCCTTCCTACGCTCACGCCAACGGCAGAAGCTTGACAAGGCCCAAGAGGCCAGGTAATAGATGACAAACATGTGAAGCAATGACCATGTGAACCAATATCCACCCTTGGTGGGAACGGAGAGATGGTGCTCCAAGGTCTCCCAGAAATGACCACGGGGACAACGAAGAACGGTACACACCAACAGGAACACCACGGCGGGAAACACCTGTATCTTGGTCTTCTTCCAAAGTTGGCGGCCCAGACTGACACCATTCCACAGGAAGTCAGCCTTATAGGCCAAGAAACCGCTCACGAAGAAGAAGAGAGGCATGCGGAGCAACACCAGAAAGGGAAGGGAGGCTGAAAGCTTGATATTCTGGTTGAACCCGTCCAATGCCACATGGTAGGCCACAACCAATATCATCGTAAATCCACGCATGGCGTCAAGCCATTGAAGTCTGCTTTTCATACTTATCTATATGCTTACAGAAAAAAACTTTAGGAGTTGCGTCTCCCAAATCGGGCGCAAAGTTACGCAAAAGTGGTGGCACGACCAAAGAAAATGAAGAAAATGAGCCACTCAATGCATTCTTTACGCGCTCGCAGGCGTGAGATTTCAAAATTTGTTGTACCTTTGTATCGGCTACCGGTAGCAACGGGCGGGTCTCCACAGGATTTGCACCTACCCGGTATCAGGAACAGCAACACACACCCCAACCATTATCTACAAAACACATACACTCAACCCAATAGCCAAGTCAGCAATATGGAAAGAAGACTTCATCAGGAGGAGATAGCTCAACTGCAGAGCCAAGGATGCTCGGCCAACGACTGGGACATGGTATACATACATCCCGAGTTGAATATCAAATATCTCATCGGCGTTCGTTTCTCCGGAGAATGCCACATCGGAAAATGTGAGAAATCATTTGAACTGGCCGGTGGCATGCACAAGCATTCTGGCGTATTCCATGCCACACTCCACAATGTGACGGTGGGCAACGACTGCTGCATAGAGAATGTGAAAAACTACATCGCCAACTACACCATCGAAGACGATTGCTTCATAGAAAACTGCGACATCATCCTCGTGGACGGCGAGACCTCGTTTGGCAATGGCGTCGAAGTGGCTGTGCTCAACGAGACTGGCGGAAGAGAGGTGACCATACACGACCAGCTGACCGCCCACGAGGCTTATCTGGAGGCCATGTACCGCCATCGCCCTGTCTTGGTGAGCCGTCTGAAAGAACTGGCCGCCAAGCACGCAGAGGAGCGTAAGAGCACGAGAGGTGTCATCTCGCACCATAGCACCATTGTCGATACGGGCTATATCAAAAACATACACATCGGCCCCTACACCAAGATAGAGGGCGCAGGAA
>JAZLII010000201.1:0-37351 GCA_045617275.1 Bacteroidaceae bacterium | reverse complement strand
ACGTTGATCCACTTGTTCAGAGCAATGCTACCAGGGGTCTTGCCAGCCTTGCTGTCCTGAGCATCATAAGTGATAGAGAAGAGAGGAGTAGCGTTAGCAGCCTCAGCAGCAGTCTTGTACAGGTGGTGGTGTGCAGTCTCCTTGTCTACGTCACCTTCCTTCTCAACCTTGTTGAGCTTGAAGCCCTTAACCCAAGAGCGACGGAGAGCAGCGAAGTCAGAGGTGATTACAGAATCCTCAACATTGTACTGGAGAGCGAATACGGTAACCTGATTGTTCATTACGATCTCCTTGATGAGCTCGGGGTTCTGAACAGTACCCTGAACGTTGATCTTACCAGTACCCTTCTTAACGTTAACAACCTTCAGGTCGCCGCAAGCAGCAACGCGAGTGTAGTTAGCATCCTTAACATTTACGAAGTTGTAGTCTGCAGCGTTCTCAGAAACGTTAGCACCTGAAGGATTCAGGAAGTAGTTAGCCTCGAAGAATGCGTTCTTACCGGTAACCTCCTTGTCAGATACCTTCTTGTGGTCACCCTGCTTGTCCTCGCCGATTACCTGATCCTTGTTTACATCAGCAGCGTCAACGGTAACTACATTGTAAGCATAAGCCTTGATGTTTACAGCCTCAACACCCCAGTAGTACTCATCGGGATCGAGAACCAAGCTACGAAGAGCGTGGTGTACGTAAACGGTCAAAACGTTGATCTCAGCGAGAGCCTGATCTGCGGTAGCCTGAGCCTTGTCAGCAGCAGCCTGAGCATCGTCAGCAGCGTCCTGAGCAGCGTCAGCAGCAGCCTGAGCATCGTCAGCAGCTTGCTGAGCCTTCTCGATAGCAGCGTTAGCCTCATCCAGCTTACCCTGGAGCTCAGCCTCAACCTTCTTTGCACGAGCAGCCTCGTCCTCAGCAGCCTTCTGAGCGGTTGCAGCAGCAGCCTTAGCAGCGTCTGCGGTAGCCTGAGCCTTGTCAGCAGCAGCCTGGGCCTTCTCGGCAGCAGCCTGGGCCTTAGCCTCAGCAGCCTTAGCGCGAGCAGCCTCCTCAGCAAGTGCCTTAGCATTTGCATCAGCGGTAGCCTGAGCCTTGTCAGCAGCAACCTGAGCCTTGTCAGCAGCAGCCTTAGCAGCAGCAGCATCCTTTACAGCCTGGTCGGCAGTCTTCTGAGCAGCAGCAGCGTCCTTTACAGCCTGGTCTGCGGTCTTCTGGGCAGCCTGAGCAGCAGCCTTAGCCTCAGCCTCAGCCTCCTTAGCACGCTTAGCCTCGTTCTCAATAGCCAGCTTGTTGGCAGCAGCAGCCTCAAGAGCCTTGTTGGCAGCCTGAAGAGCGGTGTCAGCAGTGGTCTGAGCGGTGGTCAGACGAGCGTCAAGAGCCTTGATGTCCTCCTTGATCTCCTCGATAGACTTAGCATTGTCAGCAACAGCCTTCTGGAGAGCCTCGATGTCCTTTTGAGCCTTAGCTACGTTCTCCTTAATCTTAGCGATCTCCTCGTTGATGCCCTTAACATCACCCTCAAGCTTGGTAACGCGGTCGGTCAACTTGTTCAGAGCAGACTTCTGCTCCTCGAGGTCAGCAGCGAGAGCCTTGCGAGCAACGATCTCGTCGTCAAGACCCTTCTGGAGAGCCTCAATGCTCTTCAAGTTAGCAGCAACCTTCTCGTCTACAGCAGCAATCTTAGCGTAGATGTCCTTAACGGCAGCGTCGAACTCGGTCTGGTCAACCTTAGTGTCAACGAGAGCCTTCAGGTCATCGAGAGCCTTCTCGGCAGCCTCGATACGTGCCTCGAGAGCAACCTCCTTAGCGGTAGCACGCAGAACCTCAGCGTTGATAGCGTCAGCATTAGCCTTCTCGGCAGCCTTAGCGCGAGCAGCCTCGTCAGCGAGGTCCTTAGCGTTCTTGTCGGCAGTAGCCTGAGCCTTGTCGGCAGCAGCCTGAGCCTTGTCAGCAGAAGCCTGAGCAGCATCAGCAGCAGCCTGAGCCTTGTTGATCAAACCGGTCAACTCGGTCTTGGTAGCATCCAGCTGAGACTTCAAATTGGTGATCTCTGCCTCCAATGCGGTCTTAGTTGCCTTCAGAGCATCGGAGTTAGCGTCGATTTGCTCCTGCAAGTTGGTGATGTCGTCATCATAATCCTTACAAGAAACAAATGTACTTGCGGTTGCCAAAGCAATGGCACCCATCAAGTAAGCACTCAAAATACTTTTTCTCATAATTGTTAAACTTAAATTTATTAATTAAATAATTGTTTTTGTTGTTTCAACTTCGGAATAATGTAAAATAACTCTCTGGTTCGTATTATACCTTATTTATATTAATGGTTTATAATTCTTTGCCGTATCTCTCACATTTTCTTAACTTCGTTGTCTTTCAGCGCTGTTCGGTACTTACGGGGGGATGTGCCGGTGATTTTTTGGAATACGCTATAGAAGCTGCTCCTGGATGGAAACCCACATCTGATCCCTACTGTATAGGATGACTCGCCTGTCTCCTCTATGATCCTCTTGGCTCGTTGCACGCGATAGTTGTTGAGCAAGTCGCGAAAACTGCAGCCGTAACGCTGATTTATCACCTCGGACAGATAGGTGGTGTTAGTGCCCGCAATTCTGCTGAGCTTCGCCAAAGTCAGCGTAGCATCAAGGTAACACTGTTGGTCTTCAAGGCAGACTTTCAGCTTTCTGTATACCTCTTCTTTGGCATCTAACATACCTTTTCCACCCAATTTGTTTGCAAAAGTAATGCTTTCTTGCTTAATATTTTTATATTCTTGGCTTTTTTTATACTGCCGGTAGCATCTTTTTTAAGTTTTTGGACTTTTTTTGATTCTTCATCTTTGTTCTGCTCTATTATCGAATATTGTGCTAGTATTGCGCTTTAAGTTATTTTTTTACCATCACTAAATATTATAAAGGTATATTACTTTCCTTCAAAGAATTTTGCTAATCCGGCTAAATGTTGTAATTTTGCCGGCAAATGATAGACGTGAGTCGCGGTTTCGGCAGTGTAGCGTCATAACAAATTAAGAATGAGAAAACTTTTTGTCATATCAATTTTGTACCTCTCGGGTGTGGGGGTAAGCCTTGCCCAGCATGTGCATAAATCTCAGGAAATGACTGTCCCTGCCAGTCAGTCGGTGGAGATGGATGTTCCTCTTGATCCATGGTCTGAGGTGTCTGCCGAGGAGGTGGCTGTCGTTCCTGAAAGCCAATCTTCAGTTGAAGACAGAGCCAGCCGCGGAAATTTCAGTATTGATTTTCAGCTTAGAGGACGTGCCGAGTATCGCAATGGCCAAGGCGCTCTGCATTCGACGTCTGCCCTTCCTGCGTGGTTTGTGGGTGAGCGGGCTCGTCTGGCTATGAACTTTAATCGTGGTGTGCTGAGCGCGAAAGTTAGTGGACAGCATGTCGGTGTGTGGGGTGATGACAATCTTGAAAGTACCAAAGGCAAGCTTGGTGTCCATGAGGCCTGGGCAAGACTTGATGCCCCGCAGGGGTGGTTTGCTCAGTTTGGACGACAAGTTCTTTCGTATGACGATGAACGTATCTTCGGTGCGAACGATTGGTCGACAAGTGGTTATGCGCATGATGCATTTCGCTTAGGCTACGAGCATGGTAAGCATCGTCTGCATGGCATTGTGGCTTTCAGCCAGTTGGAAGAGAAGACGATCGGTGGAACTTATTACGACGGGCCTGTTCCATATAAGAATCTGCAGTTCTTGTGGTACCATTTCGGCAACGAACAGACTCCATTCCAGTTCTCGCTGATGGGGTTGAATCATGGCTACGAGATTGGACGGAAGAATCTGGATGGTGTAATGGTGCCACGAACTGGATATATGCAGACCGTAGGAGGCTGGTTCCAATACAAGAAGAATGGTTTCTTCGGAAAAGCAGAAGGTTATTATCAGTTGGGGCATGATAAAGATAAACGTCCTGTGGCTGCTTACCTCGGAGGTGCCCGTCTGGGTTATGAAGGATCTGCATGGGGGCTTTCTTTGGGAGGGGACTATGTGAGTGGTTCTAAGACTTCGGGCAGTTATGGCGAGAACAACTGCTTCAATCTGCTTTATGGCTCAAGCCACACCTTTTATGGACATATGGACCATTTTACCAATAACAACATGCTTTCTTGCGGTTTGATAGATGGCGTGGCCAGTATTTACTGCCGTCCATTGAAAATCCTGTCTTTTGATTTGGACTATCATTATTTTATGACAGGTGTGGAGCGAGCAAGGCTGCATCGTCAACTGGGTCATGAGATAGACTTCGGTTTGCGCTATCAAGTGCTGAAGGACGTATGTGTTGAGGCTGGTTATAGCCTTATGATGCCCACAAGTGTGATGGTCTACTTTGAAGGGGGCAGCAACAAGTGCAGGCAGGATTGGGGATGGCTATCCTTGAACTTCTCCCCCCGTATTTTTTCCAGTGTGTTTAAACGCTGAGTTTCATCAAAACGGATAGTGATATAACATAAAAACAATGCACCCTCGGAAGTAAGCTTGTCTTCCGAGGGTGTGTTGTTTATTTACTTTGTTATTTATCCGTTCTTGTGCCTGTTGGCTCTTCTTCGACGGATGTCTGCTTTCTTCTTGGCGGAACCAGATCCGTGAGCGCCAGTGATGTACTGCTTCTTCTTGGCCTTGGTCTTGACCTTAGGGTCTTCCTTGACTTTCTCCTTCTTGGGTCCTCCCTTGAAGGTGATGCCACCACCCATAATGACGGCATCAATATCGTCGCCTCCGAAGTTAGCCATGGGTTAATGGTGGAAAAGGCGTACGCCGGTAAAAGTCATGGCAATGTCGTATTTGTCGCAAGTCATGATGACGTGATCATCACGAACGCTGCCTCCGGCCTGGGCAATGTACTGAACGCCACTCTTGTGTGCGCGCTCCACGTTGTCGCCAAAGGGGAAGAAGGCATCGCTGCCGAGGCATACGTTGGTGTTCTGGGCCAGCCACTCCTTGGTCTCGTCCTCGCTCAGGGGCTCGGGGCGCTCGGTGAAGAACTTCTGCCACTCTCCGTCTCGCAATACATCATCGCGCTCAGGACCGATGTAGATGTCTATGGTGTTGTCGCGATCCGCACGACGGATGCCGGGCACGAAAGGAAGGTTCATTACCTTGGGATGCTGGCGAAGCCACCAGATGTCGGCCTTGTTGCCTGCCAAACGTGTACAATGGATGCGACTCTGCTGACCTGCACCGATACCTATAGCCTGGCCATCCTTGACGTAGCATACGCTGTTGGACTGGGTGTACTTTAGGGTGATCAGCGCAATGATGAGGTCGCGCTTAGCCTCTGCAGGGAAATTCTTGTTGGCAGTGGGGATGTTGGTAAACAGGCTGTCGTCTGCGAGGTCAATCTCATTGCGTCCCTGCTCGAAGGTGACGCCGAAGCACTGCTTGTGCTCTACGGGAGCGGGACGGTAGTTGGGGTCGATCTTGATCACGTTGTATGTGCCCTTGCGCTTTTCACGAAGAACTTGCAGGGCTTCTTCTGTGAATTCAGGTGCGATAACACCATCACTCACCTCGGGTTTGATGAGCAAAGCGGTGGGGAGGTCGCAGACGTCGCTCAAAGCGATGAAGTCTCCGTAGCTACTCATGCGGTCTGCGCCACGAGCACGAGCGTAAGCGCAAGCCTGGGCACTGAGTTCTCCGATGCTTTCGGGTACGAAGTAAATATGTTTCAAAGTGTCGCTGAGTGGCAGTCCGACTGCTGCTCCTGCGGGACTGACATGCTTGAAACTTGCAGCAGCGGGGAGCCCTGTGGCCTGCTTGAGCTCTTTGACTAACTGCCAAGCATTCAGGGCATCCAGAAAGTTAATGTAGCCGGGACGTCCGTTCAATACCTCAACGGGTAATTCTCCTTCTTCCATATAGATGCGAGAAGGTTTTTGGTTGGGGTTGCAACCGTACTTGAGTTCTAATTCTTTCATTCTATGTAATTTATTTTATTTATTTCAAAACGCAAAACCCTCATTCATCTTGATGAACGAGGGCCTTGATTCTGTGGAGCTGGAGGGGATTGAACCCTCGTCCAAACAGGGAAACCCTGTGCTTTCTACACGCTTATTCCAGCCTTCGATTGTAGGGGAGCGACAAGACCTGGACCACCAATCGCAACCTTAGCCTCGAAAAATTTCATCACCAGATAGAGGCGTCTTGTTGACTATCCCCGATTTGCTGTGCCACTGTGCCTGAGAGCTTCGGGGCGGTGAGCCTCAGAGTGACATCCCGTCTCAGCACCTGGTGCCGAGATTAAGCCAGGTAATCTACTGTACTTCGATTAGGCAGCGAGAGCGTAGTTGTTTTCGCCAGATAAATCTGTGAGTGCCATTGATTAAAGAGAGCGACAATCGACTCTCTGCGTGCTTACACAACGTTCCATCCCGCTGTCAAATCCATGTCAGCCCCGATGTTAGTTGCTTTTCGTTGCAAAGATACAAAAAAGAATTGAGACAAGGAAATGTAGAGCAAAGATTTTACTATATTTATATATAATGTGTGTGGTTGTGGTCAAATTTGTGCAGATGTGTTGAAAATAAAAGCTATCTTTGCAATAATTTAGGGCTTTTGGCGTTTATAAGATGAGACTTGGTGTTTCTGGCGTCGAGAGTCCTTGGCGGGGAGCATGCTCTCTTTGGTGTGATAAAAAAGACAAATATGATAAAAAGACTATCATTCGTACTTGCGCTCCTGGTGTTTTCTGTGGCAGGAGTTTTTGCTCAGTCGATGACTGACGATCAAGTGATACGCTATGCACAGCAGGAACAGGCCAATGGCAGAAGCCAGCAAAGCATCGTCCAGCAACTGTTTAAAAAAGGCGTGACTGCTGAGCAGCTTCGTAGAATCCGGAAGAAACTGGAGGCGGAGCAAAGTCAATTGGGCGCGGTGGACCTTACGGGAGGAAAGCAGCAGACAACGGGCCAGAACCGTCAGCGCACAAATAAGGAGAAAGCGCTCGAGAGCCTTCAGCAGAAGAATGGCTATATGGTGCAGTCCAGAACGGAGCAGTTGCGTCGTCCAACCCGACAAGAGCGCATGGATGGCCTGAATGATGAAATAGCATTCTTGGACATAGACTCTCTTATCTATTATCAAAATATGTTTATGGATGAGAGTGCAGTCTTTGGACGTGACATCTTCAATAATCCCTATCTGACGTTTGAGCCCAATCAAAATATGGCAACTCCTGCCAACTATCGCTTGGGATCAGGCGATCAAGTCCTCATTGATGTGTGGGGGGCAAGTCAGCAGACTTTTGACTGCATAGTGTCTCCCGATGGCTATGTGGTCGTGGAAGGGGTAGGACCCATCAAACTTGGTGGCCTTTCAGTTTCTCAGGCGACGTCTGCTGTCAAGTCAAAGTTGGGTCAATACTATAGTGACTGTAGCATCAGCCTTTCTGTCGGTGAGACGCGCAGCATCCAGGTACAGGTGTTGGGAGAGGTGAAGACGCCTGGTACCTATACCCTCAGTAGTTTGAGTAGTGCATTCAATGCACTTTATGCAGCCGGAGGTATCAGTGAAATAGGTACTTTGCGTAACATCAAGGTGTATCGCTCGGGCCGTCAGATATCAACTATCGACGTGTACGACTATCTGCTTAATGGAAACTCTGCCGGTGATGTCCGCTTGCAAGACAATGATGTTGTGTTGGTCGGTCCTTACGATTGCTTGGTGAATGTGCGTGGTAAGGTAAAGCGTCCCATGTGGTATGAGATGAAGAGCAATGAAAGCGTGAAGCAAGTGCTCTCCTACGCTGGTGGCTTTGCCGGCGATGCGTATACGAAGAATGTTGCTTTGACTCGTAAGCAAGGTGCAGAGTATTCTATGCATACGGTGGATGAGTTTCAGATGGGAAGTTTCCAATTGAAAGATCAGGACTCCATCTATGTGGATAGCGTGTTGGCACGTTTTAGCAATATGGTGGAAGTGCGTGGTGCCGTAAAACATGCAGGTCAGTTTGAGTTGGGAGGCAATATCCAAACCGTCAAGGAGTTGCTTTTGGCGGCAGAAGGACTTCGAGAAGATGCTTTCCGCACCCGTGCTGTCATGCATCGCGAGAAAGATGACCTTTCCTTGGAAATGGTGACTGTAGATGTTGAGGGTATCCTGGACGGTAAGATTGCAGATATTCCCTTGAAGAACCATGACGTCTTGTTTGTCCCTAGTACTACGGATATGCGTGGAGAACAGACGTTTGAGATACTTGGTGAGGTGCTATATCCCGGTACCTACCAGTATGCAGACAATACTTGCGTGGAAGACTTGATCCTTCAGGCTGGTGGTTTGACTCCTGCTGCCTCTACGGCAAAGGTGGATGTGTTCCGCCGTATCCGTAAGCCGGGTGCGACAGTCAACTCGGAAGAGATGGCAGAGGTGTTTACCGTTCAGCTGTATGACGGTTTGCGCTCGGGTGACAGCATCTGCACGCTCATGCCTTTTGATGTTGTCGTGGTGCGTAAGAGTCCTGCATATAGCGAACAGGAGAACGTGAAGGTGACCGGTTGTGTCAATTTTGAGGGTGAATACTCCATGACCAACAAGAATTACCGTCTGAGTGATCTTGTGAAGAGTGCCGGAGGCCTTTCCTCTTTGGCTTATGCCAAGGGAGCCCGTCTGGAGCGTATGATGACAGAATCAGAGAAGATGCAGCGAGAGAATGCCATGCGAGCCAGTCAGATACAGATGTACGAAGAGGCTATGCAGAATACCGACAAGAACTACAATATGAGTCTGGCTGACTCATTGCTGAATATGAAGTTGGAGCTGGGTACTACTTATCCTGTTGCTGTAGACCTTGAAGAGGCGCTGAAGAACCCCGGTGGTTCGGATGACATTGTGCTTCGTGAGGGTGACGAACTTATCATTCCCCAGTATAGCAACACTGTGAAGATCAGCGGTGAGGTGATGTATCCCATTTCAATGAGTTGGGAGAAAGGCAAGAAGTTGAGCTACTACATCAAGCATGCCGGTGGATTTGGCAACCGTGCCAAGAAGTCGCAAGTGTATGCCGTGTATATGAATGGAGCTGTGGAGAAGATCAACAGACTGAAATCCAACGATATTCAACCTGGATGCGAGATTGTGGTACCGTCTAAGCCTCAGGGCAATAAGATGACTACGGGTGAGATTATGGCCATTTCTAGTGGTGGTGCTTCACTGGCCAGTGTTGTCGTGGCGTTGATCAGTATTTTGAAGAAATAATAGTAGAAGTATGGAGAAGAAACTCGATATTAAGGAGGTCGTTGCACTACTTTGGTCAAGGAAGAAACTGTTTATTCGCGGTGTCATCATTGCCTTTGTGCTTTCCTGCGTTTGGATTTTTCCAAAGCCACGATATTATACGTCGACTGTGAGTCTTGCTCCAGAAACGGAGAATGGCGGAGATGTCAGCGGATCGCTCAGTTCGCTGGCCTCGTCCTTTGGCTTCAATATGGGTGGAAGTGCAACGGGAGATGCCATCTATCCCATGCTCTATCCCGATATCATGAGTTCGTCGGACTTTCTCGTAAGTCTGTTTGATGTTCGTGTGAAGGATTCCAAGGGAGAAGTCGATACAGACTACTATACCTATCTCACAGAGCATCAAGAGGAATTCATTTGGGCCATTCCTATGAATCGATTCAAGCGTTGGATGCGTAGTCTCATGCCCAAGACCGAGTCTTTCAAACTGGATGATGGTAAGGGAGGCGAGCAAAAGGTCAATCCTTTCTGCTTGAGTGAGAAGCAGGATATGGTGGTTAATGCTTTGCGCCAAAACATTGTCGGCATCTTTGACCTGAAGACTGAGGTTATTACCATCTCGGTGACAGATCAGGATAAGTTGGTCTGCGCTACTATGGCTGATTCTGTACGAACCAGATTGCAGAAGTATATCACGGACTATCGTACCAGCAAGGCCCGCATTGATGCAGACTATTACAAAAAGCTCTCTCTTGAGGCAAAAGAAAGCTATGAGTCTGCGGCTAAGGCATATAGCGACTATTGTGATGCTCACCAAAATGTACTTTTGCAGGCATTCATTTCCGAACGCGATATGCTGGAAAATGACATGCAAGCCAAGCTCAGTACCTATACTGCTCTGGATGCCCAGTATCAAGCTGCGTTGGCAAAGGTACAGCAACGCACCCCTGCCTTCACTATCATACAAGGCGCCACTGTTCCTATCAAACCTGCAGGCCCCAAGCGCATGATCTTTGTTGCTGCCATGATGTTCCTGACATGCTTTGGTATCTCGGTATATGTACTTAGGAAGTACCTGTTCTGATTCACTTCCCAACCAATCAGGCAATTGCCATGTTCTCGATACCTGAAACATTTTTTCTGTATACGCTCTTGGCCATAGTCTGTCCGATGCTGTGTGTATTGTCAGACCGTACAAACTCCAAGTGGGGAGTATACATGGCCTATGCACTGCTGATCTTGGTGTCGATGATAAGGTTTGACATAGGGGCAGACTATGAGAACCATGCAACCATGTTTATGAACAGGGCTCAGACGCTCAACCATGGCGTCTTGAGACTTGTGGACTATCTGAAGCCAGAACCCCTGATCTACCTCTTTATCTTTTTGTTCAAGGATCTGGACTATTGCTATGTGTATGTATTTGGCGTCATCTCCTTGATATCCGTCGTCTTAATGTACAAGGTGCTGGACTATTACAAGATACACACTTTGGGCATACTGATGTATATCGTGTCTTTTACCCTGTTTCAGACATGGGACTGGGCGAGACAAGGCATGGCATTGTCCTTTTTCCTGTTTTCTCTACGATATGTGGAGGCACGCAATCCTTGGAAATATCTATTGTGCATATTCTTTGCCATCATATCTCATTATTCGGCCTTCTTGCTGGTGCCCATGTATTGGATCCACCGGTACGCTCCACAGCACAGGCTGACCTCCATCGTGATATGTTCCGCCTTGTTTGGCATGTTTTGCCTTGTAGAAGTAGGTTTATTCAGTTCCTTGCACGAACGTTTGGTATCCTTGATACCATTTTATGGCCAGATATATAGTAAGACTGGCTACATGCAGAATGGAGAGGGAACTTACCATACCAGCACCTATATCGTGACGGTACTGATGTACATAGCCATCATCTTCTTCACCAAAAAAGAGCATGCAGGTCTGGCCGTACTGATGGGACTGGGAGCCTTTATCTATATCATCGCAGGTGGAAACCTGAACTTCACCCGTATGGCATGGTATGTCACAAGCATACAGATTATCCTTGTTCCCAAGATTCTCTTGGACAGTGAAGGAGAGTTGTACAATAAGATGTTTGTACGCTACCTTTATCTTTTTCTGGTGCTGTTCGCCATATTCGAATATGTCTACATCAAGTCAAATTTCCGAGACGTAGTGCCTTATGAGACCGTTTTCTCGGAAGAGTTCAGTCGTCAGCAGTTCCGTATCAGGGCTTATTAAACAGGGAGGACAGAGCATGGTAAGGAAAGCGATATACACCTGCATTATCGGGGCATACGACAAACTGTTGCAACCAGAGGTTGTCGATGACTCTTTCGACTACATCCTTTTTGTCAAGCATGGCATGAAGACCTGTGAGAAAATGGGAGTGTGGCAGATACGCGAACTGGAGCTGGAAGGCCAAGACAACACGATATTGTCACGATTCCCTAAAATGCTCCCTCATTTGGTGTTGCCAGATTATGATTACAGCCTCTGGATGGATGGCAATATCGCCATTCGCTCTACAGCGTTCTACGATGCTGTCAATCAAAAGATAGAGCAAGGCGTGGCTTATAGTGGAGTGAAGCATCCCAACAAAGACTGTGTATATCAAGATATTGAGGGCTGTGTGCATGTCAAGCGTGATAAGACTGCCAATATCTTCCGCGCTCTCAAGTTCCTGCTCAAGGTAAAATTCCCTAGGCACTATGGTATGTACGAGAACAACATCATCTTGCGTCGCCATGATTCGGAAAAAGTACAGCGCTTCGGACAAATGTGGTGGGAACTTTATCAAAAGTATCCTCGTCGTGATCAGTTCACAGCCCCATATTGTCTGCGAGAGTGTGGACTCGGCTTTGACTATCTCCTGCCAGAGGGCGAGTGCGCCCAGACCTCTGACTGGTTGATCTTTCACGAACACCTTGCAGACAGAAAGTCTTTCTTGCGTTACTGGTATGATTACTTTGCTTGTCGCGTAAGGACTTATGCCTTCATCGCATATATGAAGTACCATGGTGTAAGGTAAGAACGGAGTGAGATGGAGAAGATGAGACGGAAATTGTAGTTCCTTTTTTAAAAGATCGTGAAACGTGAATCCTAGAAAAATAAGAGATAGCATCAATCTTGGCGTCGCATGCCTGTTCGTGTGGCTCTATCTGCCCCATCTGTTGCTATATATATGCAATGTGCATCAATGCAAGACCTATCTTCGCTGTGATATGAAGCGTATCAAGGAACGCGTCAATATATCGATGTGTGATATGGTGGCATTGCTGTATCTTTTGCACAACGATTCTTGTTTTCGAAGTTGGTTTTATTATCGTATAGGTCCCGTCTGTGCCATGCTTGTCGGCTGGTATCGCCCCGGCAATAAAAGTTTTGTTATCCCGTATTCCACCAAGATAGGTAAGAATTTTGCTTTTGCGCATCCCTACTCGACGGTATTGAATGCCGAAGTGATAGGCGAGAATTGCAGTTGTCTTCAGTGTACTACGGTTGGTTCGACAGTTAAAGGTCGCCCTTACATAGGCAACAATGTGGATCTGGGTGCAAACGTGGTATTGATAGGCCCTGTTCATATCGGAGACAACGTCTCGATAGGTGCTGGTAGTGTCGTGGTAAAGGACATTCCAAGCAATTCGATTGCTGTGGGAAATCCTGCGAGAGTCGTAAAAGAAAAACAGACCAGAGTATGAAAAAGATTCTGTTTGTCTCGCAATTTTTGAACCGTGCTGGCACGGAGGCATTTATGATGAGTGTGTTCCGAGGGATGGACCATGCTCGTTTTCATGTAGATTTTCTCCTCTATTCCAAGCAAGAGACAGACTACACTCGTGAGGTGGAATCTGCTGGTGGTAAGATATATAGGGTACCTTCTCGCAAGGAGTCGTACAGGAAGTGGCAACGAGCACTCAATCAGTTCTTCAAGGAGCATTCCTGTGAGTACGAGGCTGTGCATTTCTGTGGCAACAGCCTTACCACCATTGCTCCACTCTGGTATGCCTATAAGTACCGGATGCCCATACGCATTTGCCATGCTCACAATTCATCATGTAGAGGTTTGCACAATAAGGTGCTGCACCTCATGAAGCGTGGCCTTGCCAAGCGTATATGTACCCACTATATGGCTTGTTCGACCCTTGCCGCCAAGTGGTTTTTTGGTGATGCGGAGGCACAGATTATTGCAAATGGCATCCCTGTAGACCAGTACCGCTACAACGAGGAAATCCGCAGGAAAAAGCGTCAGGAACTGGGGATCGCACCGGAAGAACGCGTGATCGGGCACGTGGGCCGGTTTGTGATGGAGAAGAATCATGAATTTATGCTTGAAGTTTTTGCCCAATGCATGCGCATGACTTCACCTACCAGCCTATTGTTGGTAGGTACAGGTCCGCTTATGCAGAAAGCTCGTCAAAAGGCTGACGAGCTCGGGGTGACTGATCATGTACGTTTTTTAGGCGAGCGTTCGGATGTACCCGAACTATTGCAAGCCATGGATGTCTTCTTCATGCCTTCTCTTTTTGAAGGATTGCCCTATGTGCTCATTGAGGCACAGGGAGCGGGATTGCCATGCGTTATCTCGGATGTCATCAATAAGGACATTGTACTGACGCCTTCTGTCTATTATGCCTCACTCAGTGAGACCAAGGAGTCTTGGGCAGAGAAGTTGACGGAGGTATTGAAGAAAGAGACGGATAGGCCTGATACTACACCATGGTTGGCGAAAGCCGGTTACTCCGTGTCAGATACCTTGAGGCAATTGGAGCAGATTTACATGTCAAAAAGTTGAGCAATGAGAATTCTTCATTTGATCAATGCCGTTGAAATAGGTGGAGCACAGCGCCTCCTCGTGGATCTGCTGCCTCGTATGGCTCAGGAGGAGGAGACAGTAGAGCTTGCTGTATATGAGAATTTGGAAAACGACTTCACGCAACGTCTGAGAGACGCAGGCATACGTATCATCGTGTTAGGGGAGAAGAACTACCGCAATCCTTTGCTTGTGTTCAAACTTAGAAAGTTGTTCAAGCGCTACGACTTAGTCCATGTACACCTTTTCCCCTCAAGCTATTGGGCCTCGCTCGCAGCACGGGGATTGAAGGTGAAACTGGTTTTTACCGAGCATAGTACTTCCAACGCACGCCGAAACAAGGCCATCTTTCGCCCAATTGAGAAATTTATCTACGCCAGATTTGACAAAATAATTTCTATCAGTCAGCAGACACAAGATGCCTTGTGTCAATGGTTGGCGTGCAAGGATAAGCGTTTCGTGGTAGTCAACAATGGTATCGATACTCAAAAGTTTATTGCTTCGGGCCCTGCTTGTGATGGAGCCACATTGATTATGGTGGCACGTTTCGTGCCTGCCAAAGATCATCAGACGGTGATAAGGGCGATGAAACTGATGCCAGACGACGTGACTCTTGACCTTGTCGGAGATGGCCCTACACGCCTTGCTTGTGAGAAGTTGGCCCGTGAAATAGGGGTGTCGAAGCGTATCAGGTTTTTAGGTGAGCGCACTGATGTTGCAGAACTTATTGCGGCGTCAAGGATAGGTGTACAATCCTCATTTTGGGAAGGATTCGGGCTGACTGCTGTAGAAATCATGGCTTGTGGAAAGCCCGTTGTGGCCACGAATGTTGAAGGATTGCGACAGGTGGTAGAAGGTGCAGGCCTGCTCTTTGAGGTGGGAGATGAAAAAGCCTTGGCTTCGCATATCTCGTACCTGCTAAACCATGAGACTTCTTATCTGGAAACAGCCAGACTTTGCCAGGAAAGAGCTTTGCGCTATGATGTAGGCGAGATGGCCAAACGCTATCTGGATTTGTATCTCGAGTTGTAAGGATTATTGTGATTGTTGTGACATGAACAATAGGGGAGAGGCTGCTTGACAAAGCCCGATGCCGTACCTGCTGTCTCGTCGGGCCGAATAGTAGAGGCTATAACCTTGGTCGGTCTTTACCAAACTGCTACGGTATAGTTGTTCGTCCCAGTGTTTAGCACGGGGAAGGAGCATGACTGCAGGGACTGACCAATGCTCGTTGTCCTCCGACTCGCTGTAAAACAGGCACCATGTAGTGCCAGGAGAAGTCTCTTTGACCATGATGGTGAGTTGGTATATCCCATCCTCGTGTATGACGTCAATGTGCCAGGGGCGGAAGGACTTCTCTCCGTATTGGTAGTTTAGCTCTATTCTTCGTACGAATTGCCAGTCAGTTCCCGTTGTACTTTCATAATAGTTGATGGCGTAGGGCTTTGTGGAGACGCTCCAGATATGGTATTTGCCGTTTTCGAAGTACGCAGCCGGGCTGAGAAACAAAGCACAGTTTCCGGCTCCGCTATTCTTCAATAGCGTCTCTTTTTCAGTCCAATTTACCCCATCATTGGATCTCATACGGTAGATGATTTCTTCTTGAGACTGCTCGTCGGCATACCTGAACCAGAGTTCCAGTTGCTGTGTTTGCATGTTGTAGAGCAAGTGAGGGTCGGAATTGTAGCGTAGTTTGGTATTTTGGGGGACGTCCAGAGGGTTCTTGTCGATGTTGTGCCAATGCGTTCCGTCATCGGAATGGGCTATGCAAGGGTTCTCGTATTTGGGATTGCCTTTGGGGTAGGGAGAGTAACACATCCAATACCGATGACCCAACAAACTGTCGGGGAAGAAAAGCACTTTGGGATGTACGTTTTGTGTGTTGCCGCAGTAGTTGTGGATGGGGAGGAAGTGCTCGTAGTAGGGAGTTTGGTATTTTTGCTCGTCATTCTGGTCTGAGCATGCAAAGGTGCATAGCATAAGTATGCTCAGATGTAGCCGGATGATATGTTTTATAACGGTTTTTCTTAACGTTTTGTGGTACATAATAGTGTATTTCGGATTGATGCCTGCAATTTAGTGTTTTTTTGCCAAACTATTATCTAAAGATTAATAGAAATTGATTAACTTTGTATTAGAAATAACAAAATATGGCAAAGTTACTGATAGTTGTAAATGAAGATCGCTTCTTTTTGAGTCATCGTAAGGATATTGCCTTGCGTGCTCAGCAAGAAGGCATCGATGTGACTGTGGTATGTAAGGATACAGGACGCCATAGCGAGATAAAGGCTATGGGGCTGCCTGTCATTGACTTGCCTGTCAATCCTACGGGAATGAGTCTGTTGGAAGACTTGAAGACCTATCGATTCTTAAGCAAACTCTATAAAGAATACAAACCGGACTTGGTTCACCATGTGGGCCTCAAGAACATCCTTTGGGGAGGCTTGGCTGCCAAGCATCAGAAGGTATATGGTGTAGTGAATGCTGTCAGTGGACTTGGCGTTTTGTTCTCTGGCTATAAGCCGTCTTTGTTGGCTTCGGCCATCCTACGTGTGATGGCATATTCTTCCAATCGTCCTCGTGTCAAGGCAATTTTCCAGAATCCAGAAGACCAGAGCCTCTTCATCATGAAGGATGTGGTACAGGTAGACCAGTGTGAGTTCATCAAAGGATCTGGCGTTAGCATGCGTGAGTATGGATTTGTCCCAGAGCCCGATGAAGGAAAGTTGCGCGTCATCTTTACTGCCCGTATGCTGAAGGAGAAGGGTGTGCTGACTCTTATTGAAGCGGCCAATCTTCTGCGTAAGGACTACGCAAACAAAGTGGAGTTCATACTCTGTGGCGGACTGTCCAACAATCCTAATGGCGTAAAAAAGGAAGAGCTGGAACGTCTTTGTGATGGACATTATATCCAGTGGTTGGGGTATCGCTCGGACATCAAGCAATTGCTGGAGTCGAGTCACATTATGGCTTTCCCCAGTTACTATCGTGAAGGTGTCCCTCGTTCGCTCATCGAGGCTTGTGCCGTAGGTCGTCCTATTGTCACTTGCGACAGTATCGGTTGCAAGGATGCTGTGGATGATGGTGTAAATGGTTATCTGATCCGCCCCAGAGATGCCTTCGCCCTGGCAGAAAAGCTCAAGAAGCTGTTTGACAGTTCATCTTTGCGACGGTTGATGGGCGCTAAGGGGCGTGTGAAGGCTGAGATGGAGTTTGATCTGGATTTCGTCTTAGATAAGCACATGGAGATATATCGAAGCTTGCTGATTTAGCCCTTGCAAAGAGCTATAGAAGGGCATACATAGTAACTGGAATGAACCATACGCTGAACGAGAAGGTAAGGACCGCCACCAAATGGTCTGTGATAACTGAGGTTGCAGCAAAGCTTGTGACCCCATTGTCCACGATGGTTCTGGCCAGACTGCTCACTCCCGATGCTTTTGGTGTATTGGTCACTGCCACTATGGTTATCTATTTTGCGGAGATATTTACAGATGCGGGTTTCCAGAAATACATTATTCAGAAGGAATTCAGTTCGGAGTCCGAGCTTTATCGCAGTACCAATGTAGCCTTCTGGTCCAATCTCTGCTTGTCTTGCCTCATCTGGCTGGTCATTGCCATCTTCTCTTCCGATATTGCACATTTGGTGGGCAGTGATGGTTATGGGCTGGTTGTTGCGGTGTCCTGCGTTTGCATTCCGTTTGCAGCCTTCAGTAGTATTCAGATGGCTCTGCTGAAGAGATCCTTGGATTTCAAGACTCTGTTTGCCGTGCGTATCGTTGGTATCATGGTGCCTATTGTGGTGACGATCCCTATTGCCTATTTTACCCGTAGCTATTGGTCATTGATCATAGGCATGATAGCCAGAGAGTGCGTCAATGCTGTTGTCTTGACCTACTTTTCTCCCTTCAAGCCAAGACTTACCTATCAGGTCTCTCTCTTTAAGAGCATGTTCTCTTTCACATTTTGGTCCATGCTCGAGTCTGTAAGTATCTGGCTCACTTCCTATCTGGATATATTCATCGTGGGGACCATCCTAAGTACCTATTATATGGGTGTTTATCGTACTTCGATGAATATCGTAAGCCAGATCATGCTGGTGGTGACAGCCTCCACCACACCGATATTGTTCTCTGCTCTGTCCCGTTTGCAGAATGACCGTGAAGAGTTCACCAGAATGTTTATGAACTTTCAGCGTATGGTGGCCATCCTCATCATCCCCATGGGTGTAGGTATCTTCTTATACTCAGAGGTCATCACGGACATCTTGCTTGGCTCGCAGTGGAGTGAGGCGAGTGATTTTATAGGATGGTGGGGATTGTCGAGTGCTTTGGTCATTATCTTTAGTCATTATGCCAGTGAGATATACCGCTCTTTGGGAAAACCCAAGGTCTCTGTATTAGCTCAGATTCTTCACCTGGTTTGTTTGATCCCTACGGTGTATATATCGATAGGATATGGATTTGATACCTTGGTGGTATGCCGCTCGTTGATTCGTCTTCAGATGATTTTGGTCAACGCGGTGCTTCTGTGGATGATCGCACGCATGTCTTTGTGGCAAATGTTGTATAACTGTCTCAACATATTTGTGGCAACGATGGCTATGATTCTAGTTGCCTATCTATTGCCAGAGGTAACAGCTTTGGGATGGGGTATCTCCCAGATGCTTCTTTGTGCAATAGTTTATTTTGCAGTGTTGTGCTGTTTCCCCAAAGAGCGTGTAGCCCTTATGCAGCTCATTCAGGGTCTTATTGGTAAATTGAATCGTAAGAAGTCGTAATAATTAGTAATTGTCTTATGCAGAAACAGAAACTCAGCTTTGCTTACCGTATAAAAAGGCGTCTGCTGGAGTATGCTGCCGTGTGTGCGCCAGATACTTGGTACCTGAAGTGGAAGTACAAGTTTTGCATGCATCGCCCACTCGACCTCAAGCATCCTCAGACCTATACAGAGAAACTGCAGTGGTTGAAGTTGTATTACCGAAAGCCTGAGTTCACTCAGATGGTGGACAAAATAGACGCCAAGGACTATGTGGCAAACATGGTGGGACGAGAGTTCATCATCCCTACTTTGGGTATTTGGGACGATGTGAAAGATATTGATTGGGAAGCCCTTCCCGAACGCTTTGTCATCAAGGTTTCAAGTGATAGTGGAGGCGTTGTGGTGTGCAAGGATAAGACGCATTTGGACAAACATGAAGCTGAGGCCAAACTGCTAAAAGGCTGGGGGTTCAACTATTATAAATATAATAAGGAGTATCCCTACAAGAATGTAAGACCCCGTATCATTGCGGAGGAATACCTGGAAGATGAATCGGGTGAGTTGCGCGATTTCAAAATCTTCTGTTTTGATGGAAAGCCTGAACTTATCTTTGTGGCAAGCAACAGGCAACGCAAAGATGTGGAGACCACTTTTGACTTCTATGATACGCAGTGGAACTATATCAAAGAACTTACCAATGGACACCCTAATAGTGGGGGTGCCATGCCACGTCCAGAAAACCTTGAAGATATGCTGGCTCTCGCGGCAAAACTCTCCAAGGGACTGCCACACCTAAGAGTCGATCTGTATAATATTAAAGGAAAAATATACTTTGGCGAACTGACTTTCTTCCATTGGAGTGGTTTAGTGCCCTTTGAGCCAGAGGAATGGGACTATCGACTGGGATCAATGATAAAACTTCCGGAAAAATGCAATGAAGGTAAGAATTAGTGCAAGGATAACGGTAGAAACATATAGAAATGGTCTGGGACTTATATTCCAGGCCATTTCTTTTATTTGGTTTTTAGAGGTCTTCAGGTTGAATATCTTGATTTCCCCTCCCAATTTCCACTTTGAGGCACGTTTGAAGATATTTCCCTTGAAGCTCCAGTTCTTACTCTTTCCTTTACCGTAGAAGATGTAAGGATCTGTATTTTCATCAATAAAGTTGTTCTCCACCTTAATTTCGTCGGCCACGTCATCGCATTCCACCGCAAATTCCAAGCCACGCGTACTATTCGTGATGCGATTGTCTCGGATGAGTATGTTGTGTATGGGGCCTTGGCGCTTGTTAGAGACCACGCTGATAGCCGCATTGTTGCCTTGACAAGCATCGATGGTATTGCCTATGATGCGTATATTGTTGATGGTGAAGACGTGAGAGTTTGGCTCAACGTCAATGGCTCCTGGCATCTTGCTATGTGCGCAGTTTTTAAGTTGGTTGTCCTTTACGACGACATTCTCACCACTGATGATGGAGATGCCGTTTCGATTGCTATGCTTGTAGCCATCTATCAAGTTGTTTTCTATTACAACCTTCATGTTTCGAGTGCGTTCGCCTGTATTCTCATTGTCGTTGTAGTGATTCAGGCAGATAGCATCCCCCCAGTAGTTCATAAACTGGCAGTTTTTCACTGTGGCTTCTTTTACGCCGATGAAACTGATGGTGTGACAGTGCTCTTGGTATGGATCAAAACTTGTATCCTCGTTCTCCACCTTGAAGGTAAGTCCCTCAATGGTGATTTTGGTCACGCTCTCTTTCAAAGCATACGGTTTGCTGTAGATGCAAAGTGTGCCGGCTTTGGTTCGGGTGAGAAGTGTTGCTCCATCCTCACCACTAATCGTGAGATTGCTGTGGTTTATGCCCAGATGGTACGGCTTGTTGATGGGGTAGAGAGGAGAGTGGAATGATGTAAGCAGGTAGGTTCCCTTAGGGAAAAACACCTTGTGGGCCAGGACGAAGATCATGTTGATGGCTTTGGCATCGTCTTGCTTGCCATCAGCATAGCATAGCCACTTCGCGTCAAAGACCTTGTTTCGCAGACTGCCAGCTATGTTGGACCCTTGCAGTTTGACATCTCCCTTAAGAAGAGTAAGGTTGAATAGCAGGGGAGCTTCGAGGCTTCCCCCCTCAAAGACGATAGTGCTTTTTGCAGGGATAGTAATTTCTCGAGTGTCTGTGTGCTTGTGTTTTATGACATAAGTCGCTCCCTCTTCTGCAAAATATTGTGATAAGTCCGTATGGGGGCTATCATAAAAGACCTTGGCTTGCAATAAGCTCGGAACAATACCCAAAAGAAGAAAGAGGAAATGTCGTATTTTCATTTATCCTCGGTATTTTGAACGGGTAGGTAGATGTGCAGAGCTGTGAACGTAGCAATGTCGATCAGCATGATCCACAACATATCTATCTCGCAATAGAAGAGAGCCGTGTTGATAAGGATGTAAGCTATTTGCAGAGCCAAAATACAAATGAGTGCTCCATGCATGCTCGCCCCTGCGGCCATGAGCTTGTGGTGGATGTGAGTCTTGTCGGGGTGGAAGATGCTTTGTCCTTTCATCAGACGGCACAAAGCCACACGGCAGAGGTCAAAGCATGGTACCAGTGTCAGTGTGTAGGCCATGACGAGTCCGTCTGCATGCTGGGGTAGGGTGGGCGATTCGTTCATGGCATACTTCATGGTAAAATAAGCCAGTACGATGCCCAACAGTAGCGATCCACTATCTCCCATGAAGGTCTTGCGCTTGTTTTTCACCGTTCCCCAAAGGTTGAAGGGAAGAAATACCAGTATCGAGCCTATCAAAGCGGCAGTGATCAAGACAAAGCTAGGGATGTGTATGTTGTGAAATAAAATACAGTAGCATGTCAGGGCTATCAGGGAGAGGCCGCCTGCCAAGCCGTCGATGCCGTCAATGAGATTGATGGCGTTGACGATGAGCAAGACGAGGAAGACGGTGAGGGCAAATGATACGATCTCAGGCAATTCGTAAATGCCCAGAAGCCCATAGAGGGAGTCAAGTTGAAGACCACACAAGGGGAACAGTATGGCCGTAACAAACTGTATGGCAAACTTGATATGTGCACTACATCCTACCAGGTCGTCTATGGCACCCACGAAATATATCAACAAGGCTCCACAGCCAAATAGGATGGAACTGAATTGGAAGGTGTCGGGAGTCTTGACATCCAGCAATTGCATGATGCCTATGGTACCAAGAGTGCCTACGAGTGTTGCTGGTGCAAAGATGAGGCCTCCCAGTCTTGGTATGCTGTTCTTGTGTACCTTACGTTCATTGGGCAAGTCGTAAAGTCCGCGCTTATAGCATAGAGTCAAAAGGTGTGGCAAGATGATCAGGGAGCAGACCATCGATAATATCAGCGCAATGAAAGGAAATATAAGTTCGCTCATGTATTGTCGTTGTTATACGTGCCCACGTGCATGTGGCTTGGTATAACTAATAACTTGCAACGCCCCCCTTTTATTGCGCAAGAGGGCGTTTATTTTTCATACTTTTCAATACTTTCTGAAAAGCAATATGTCTTTGTCTGTGCTGAGCTGGAGTGTGTTTCCTGTGAGATTGTCTATGTGAAATCTTCCATTGGCGGGCACACCAAAGCTGTTCAGTTCTTGCAGTTCTTGCACTTTCCCTGTGGGGATGCTTTTGAAGTCGTAATAGTCTTTGCCCGCTTCGGTCACCACGGTGCCAAGCTGGATGTAGTCCTTGCCCACTTCAAACGTGCAGAAAAAGAAATCTCTCGGGCGATTGACATCTTTGGCATCACGAAGTTGAAATACATCTCGGTGTATGCCATAGTATATCTTTCTAATGCTGGGTACGGAGTTGTCGCCTCTCAGATTGTTGGCTACTAGGCTGTCTATCTGGCCAGACTGGCTGAGCGTACGCCACTGAGTGAGTTGCCACATGCCTCCCAGTTCGCCATTGTTGTCACGGAAGTCTTCGCATGAAGCTATGCAAAGGCCAAGGAGTACAATCAGAAATGTATATAATCTTTTCATTGGAGATCTTTGTGTTAGGGGTTAGTGCTTCCCATTGATGATGCCGCTATACGAGACGGTGATCATGCCACCAGAGCTACGTCCGAGAAGGCTGCCTGTGTTCTGGCCATAACTGGCTCTGAAGTCCCATCCTTTGATCTGGTGGGGGCTATAGCTGGCCTCGATAAGCAAGAAGGTACCGTGCTTGGGATTCTCGTGTGGGAAGAAGTAGGTGCCAAGGCTTTTCTCAAAGGTCAGCAATGCTCGATAACTTACGTCGTCGTGGGGCTTGCCACTCAGTCCAATGTGATTCACCAGGATACGGTTGTCGTAGGTACAGATCCTGCCATCCTTATTATAAATAGGAGAAAGTAAACATGGGTTTCCCATAACAAAACCTGCCTGCTGGTAGGCACCGTAGATATTGTGGTTGTAGTAGTTGTCCTGTCCTCCGATGTTGTGTACCTTGTTTCCTGCGAAGAGTAAGACTGGTCCTGACTGATCCGTGGTGCGCATATGCTCATAGACCAGTGTGCTCACAAAGCGGTTTTGGGGCAATTTGAGCTCGCCTCCCCAGAGAAAATCCTTCCATGCGAAGTCAAATCCCATCATACTGTGGTCTTCAAACATGTGTTCTCCATAGACGCTTGCGCTCCAACCCTTGCCGTGATAGTCCAAGCGGGCAAGATAGGATCCGAGCGTGTTGCCCATCACGTTGGGATTGTCCCCATCTACCACATCGCTGCCACTGGGCACAAAAGCCTGCAAATACTCTTTTAAGCCATTTTTGAAATGGTAGGCGCCATCCGCGCCTTCGCCTCCGATGTTGCGGTTCCATATCGATCCGCCAAACTGGCACACCATCTCTACGCCTCCAGTCAGGACGAGGGGAAATCTCTCCAGATTGCCGATTCTGACATATCCTGCTTTGCTGTGAAACAGGGTGTTGGCCGTATAGGTGGCCTTCACGTTGCCTTGATTGAAGTCGCGTTGCCACTTGTTGTCAGTAAACCATCCATATGCCAGATGGCCTTTCATATAGAGCCATTTCTTGGTGCGGGGTATCACGAAGAAGTCGGAGGTCTCCAAGCGCACTTGGGGGAGAGGGCGGGCATTGTTGCCGAGGGTCATTCCGCCAGTGCTAAGTTGCATATTCTTCAGTTCTGCCCATCTCTCCTTCTGCCCCACCGACAAGCGGAGCAATCGGTAAGACGCTTCTGCATAGGCTTGCTGGACAATGAAGTGACTGGAATAGCCAATTGGGGCAACAAGGTCGGCACCATAACCCAGACGCCAACGGCGTAGGCTGTCTGCTTCTGTATCGCGATACAGGCTGGCACGAAGGTAGGCGCTGTTGTTGGAGATCGTCGCCAGGCCTTGCTGATTGGCTGTCTGCCAGAATGGGGTGTGCTCTCCCGATCCGAACTGTCCACTTGCACTTACCTTATATTCAATGTCGCTTCCTAACCGGGATATCTGGGCCTGTGAAAAGGTCCCAGTCAGGCATCCTATGATCAGAAATAAGATTTTTTTCATTATATTTGTTCTTGAAAGCACCTCTGAGAGACGCACCCTATTAGTTCAATTATCCGCAACAACCTATAATGGCTGCTGCGGATAATGATTAAAGTATCCTGTGTTGCGGTGTGTTATGCTTTACTTCTCGTTATGATTCTTGCCCTTGGCATTGCCATAACTGCCGTATACACCGTAGTGGCCATAGTGTCCGTAGTGACCATATTTGCCGTACTTGCCGTATCGGCCATACTTGCCATAGCCATAATAGTAGCCGTACTTCTTCTTCTTCAGGTCTACACCGTTGAGTACGATGCTCATCTTGGGCAACTTCTCATCGGCCTTGATACTGTTGATCAACTCGAAGTTTGACTTAGGACTGTAATCAGCACGGCAAACGTAGAGGCTGACGTCGGCAGTGCGGCCAATCTCCAAGGTATCACTTACGAGACCTACGGGAGGTGTGTCGATGATGATGACATCGTACTTGGTACGCAGATGGTTGATGGCCTGATCCAGACGGTTGCGTGAGATCAACTCTCCAGGGTTTGGAGGAATGATTCCTGAGGGCAGAATGTCCAGGTTGGGATTAATGATGCCTTGGTGAATCTGTGCTTCCAACAAGTCAAATCCTGCCGTCTCGGTGCGCAAGAACTCTGTGATGCCACGCTTGTCCTTGGGAAGGTTGAAGAGGCTTACGAGTCTGGGCTTTCTGATGTCCAGGCCGATGAGCAGTACCTTCTTGCCAAGCAAGGCAAACGACATGGCCAGGTTGGATGCAATAAAGGTCTTTCCTTCACCAGGGATGGTAGAGGTACAGAGCACCACCTTCTCCTCTTCCGTCATGACAAAGCGAAGGTTGGTACGCAGGCCACGGAAGGTCTCCTCCATGGTGTCGTTGCTGTTCTCTGATACCACGATGGCTCTTTCTGCTTCTCCCTTCTTGCGGTGAGAGAAGGGAACGTCGGACAGGATGGGGATCGAGGTGAGACGCTCTATGTCCGAACGGCCTTCGATGCGGTAGCGCAGGAGCTCCAGGAGATAGAAGATACCGATGGGGAGGCAAAGGCCCAGCATGAGGGCAATCAGCCAGATCACTTTGGCATTGGGTGATACGAGACCCGAGTACTGGGGAGCGTCGATGACCTTAGCCTTGGTCGCGGTACTTGCCAGAGATATCAGGTTCTCCTCACGTTTCTGGAGCAACATCAGGTACAGGCCAGACTTCAGCTCCTGCTGACGGCCGATGTCATTCAAGGCACGCTCATGAGTAGGAGTACTCTGGATACGTCCAGCGTAAAGCTCGTACTGCTTGTCGATGCTTCGCTTCTGGATGAGCAAGTTGGCATAGACGCTGCTCAGTGACTGCTCGATGGCAGAGTGCATATCCATGATCTCATCCTGCAGTCTCTTTAGGGCAGGGTTTGACTCTGCGCCGGTTCTAGCAAGACGATTGTACTGGAGTACGGCGTCGTTGTAAGTGCTGATGCGAGTATTGAGGGTCTGATCCTTCAAGCCAAGGTTGGCGGGGATGACCTGAAAGTTGTTGGCAGGATTGCTGACATATTCGATGAGCGACTTCACCAAGGTCAGCTCTGTCTGGCTCTCCACCTGCTCCTTCTGGAAGTTGGTCGTTCCCGAAAGTGAGTTGGTAGCATCGTTGGTGAGGTTGATCAGCTCGTGGCGCTTCTTGTACACCTCCAAGCTACTTTCGGTAGAGTTCAGCTCCTGTCCGATGTTGTCGATACGCTCTTCGATGAAAAGTCGGGTCTTCTCAGCAACCTCGTTCTTGTCCTCGTTGGCATCGGTGTTGTAACTGGTTACCAGTTGGTTCAGGTAGTCGATAGCTCTCTCGACTTGTGTGTCGTTGATAGACAGCAGTGCCACGGTTGTGGTTTTGCTGGTAGCTTGTGCACGGAGGTTACGGGCAAAGGTTGCGGCCATTCTCTTGAGAGGAGTGATGGTCACAGAAAGGTCGCCATTCAGGCCGTTAGTCTTTTTTGCATCGTTTTTGCTAAACAGCAGGGTTCCGTATTCCGTTTTCCAGGTGTTGGGCAATGATGCGATATCATGTGAAGCTTTGAGGGGAACCTTCGAACCTGCCACCTCAAACTCGGCCTCCACATGGATGCCTTTGCCTTTCTTTGTGATGCTGAGCCTGATGCCGTTTTCCAGTTCGCTGTAGTCCTTCTCCTCCATGTCAACCAAGATGGGAGAGGTCTTGTACATCTCACGAGTGGTGAGCCTTCCCTTGGCAAAATAGCGGGTGTAAAGCTTCAACTCCTTGATTGCATCGCCGGAGATGGCGGTACTCGTCAGGATTTCGAGCTCGTTGTCAAAACCGTTACTGTTGCTGATGATACCCATGTCTGCCAGTGAGATGGCATTGGCATTGGTACGCTTCTTGTCCTCGTCTTTAACGAGGATTTTTGCAGAAGCGGAGTAGACCGGTGTCTTGTAGCGAAGGTAGGCATAGGCACCACCCAGGCAGACAATGACAGACAGCACAATCCAGTACCAATACAAAACTACAATGCGCCAGATGTACGCAAAGCTGAAAGTCCCCTGAGCCTCTTGCTCCAGAGGTTGCTGTTCGTTAGTCGTGTTGTTGATCATAACTGTATGTTGTTTCTATTTATTTATATCGAAATTATAGTAAGGGCTAAAAACCGCACAAAATTATACTTTTTTTCTGAGACTTGGAAAAAAAAGACGTCCAATCTTTATATTTAATATAAAAAGCCTTAATCTGTGGATGAAAATGTGTTAATTCGTTTGCAGCATACGGGATTTTCAGTACCTTTGCACTAATTGGTGTGGTATGGCTTTGTGCTTCGTCCCTCAATTTTGCATAGATATGAGAAAAGTAGATAGTAAAGATGTCATCATCGTTGGCAATGGTCCCGAGCTTCAGGCCTTGTACGAACGATTGAAACGCCCTGAGAGAGTGCGGGGCGTCTTCTGTGGAGAGGGAAGCCCTTTGCAAGGATTCCTTCCCTGCTTGGGTGATGTCGGCCAAGCTTCTTCTTTCGTATGGGAGAATGATGACGTGCATCGAGTATATTGTGGTACCTCGATGATCGACGTGTCAGTGGTTCGTGCGATACAGGCCAGTTGCAAGGTGCGAGGCGTCAAGTTTTGTGCAGTGTTGCCCGTGGTCAATGAATTGGACGAACAGTTGGTGACCATGAAAGTAGGCAAGCACCTCTTGCTGACGCCAAAGTCCGAACCTTTGTCAAGATTCTACAACCTCTTGGTTAAGCGCCTTTTTGACATTGTCTTGGCTTTGATTTTGCTGATGACGGTATTCCCGGTAGTATATTTAGTCAAGTATGTCTGTGTAAGAAAAAATCGAGGTGGTGCCGTGCTTCACTCCCGTCGTTGCATGGGGCCTGACAATCGTGTCTTCCATAGGTTGCAGTTTGGTGAGGATGATCTTCAGGGATTTGGCATTGATGCTTTGCCTCAGTTGCTGAATATACTAGTCGGGCAAATGAGTTTCGTAGGTCCGCAGGTGATGTTGCTTGGCGATGAGGCTATAGGCTCAGCACCTCGTTTTGAGCGCAAATATGTCAAAGGAGGCTTGGTGGAGTGCTCTAAGCGTCTTCATGTGGCAGACTTCGACCATATGCGCAATGCCATCTGGTACGTAGGCCATTGGTCCTTGTGGCTGGATTTGCGCATCCTTTGCGGTTCGGTGTGGAAGTGATTTCAATATAGTAAGGAATATTTAAATAGAATACAAAATGTCAATTTTTAGTAAACTTTTTGGTGGCAAAAAGCAAGACGCAGAAATCAATGCAGGCGGCATGGAGGACTTCATGACGCTCATACGAGTATACTATCAGTCTGTGATGGCTTCGCAGATCGGTATCAACAACCTGGCCGCTCTTCCCGACCTCAGAGTGTTCAAGCAGACTTTCCATGTCCCCACGGTCAACAATAAGCTTGGCCTTGGTGAGAAGAAGCACTGCCAGAAGTTGCTCATGGACATCTATGGCCTCTCAAGCAATTTCTTTAGTGAGATAGACGGCAGTATCAAGAAGCGCTGCAAGAAGCCTCAGGACATGCAGTCCTACCTGGTGATGTTCCAAGGCTTCAGTCAGGATCTGATGATGCTCATGGGCAATCTTCTGAAGTGGAAGTTCCGTTTGCCCAGCTTCTTCAAGAATGCCATGCGCGAGATGGTGGCTAAGCAGGTGCACGAGGTTATGACACGCCCCACTTGGAAGGACGAGGGAGTACGCCGTACTTGTGTAGCTCTTCGCCAGTATCAGCAGCAGTTGGGCTATAGCGAGTCTTGGATGACGGAGTATGTTCACACCATCGTGATGCTCGCCAAGAAGGAGCCCAAACGCAACATAGAGCAGGAGCAGAAGTAAGACTGTGGTATCAAAAATCTGTACCAAATCTTTCCGAAGTTAGTATTTAACCATTATAAAATTGCTTTTTTGGGGCAAAAATTTTGATACGTCGGACAAAAATACTAATTTTGTTCCAAATATAAGGTATAATTATAGCAATGACCAACGAGGAATCCCAGCTGATAAAGTTGCTGCAGACGCGCATCAGACAGCTCGTCCTGCAAGATCAGGAGCTGCGCAAGCAGAATGCCCAGCTCTGGAAGCAGGTGGCTGACGATGATGCCCTCATAGAGTCGTTGCGTGCTGAGAATCAAAAACTCTCGGCACAGTATGCAGACTTGAAGACTGCCCGGATGATGCAGCTCAGCGATGATGATACTCGCAATGCCAAGCTTCGCATCTCCCGAATAATGAGAGAAGTAGATAAATGTATCGCCTTACTTAAAGCCGAACGATGATGACACAGCCTGACGATACGCTTTCCATAACGCTGAAACTTGGAAGTCAGATACTTCCAATGACAGTGGCACGCAAGGATGAGATCATCTATCGTGACGCCGAAAAACTGATTAATCAGCGATTTGCCTATTATACATCGATGTATCCCAATTTGGGTAACGAAATGTATCTCTTCATGATGGCCCTTGACGTGGCTGTCCAGTTGAAGGGAGTGGAGCGAGAAGCAGACCCTCAGCCTATGCTTGAAGCGTTGACGGGCATGGTGGGAGAGCTGGAGTCGGCGCTCGAAGAAGGCAAGCAGAAGTAAGGAAATCCCCTCATCTTTTCTCTTTTTATTAGTATCTTGGTCTTCACCCTCTGCAGAGGCAGTTGGGCGAACCTTTGTGTTGCCCGGTGCGAAGGAAGTAAAAAAAAGAATTAAAACAGAGAAAAGAAATATAGTAACTAACCTAAAAGTATAGAAGTTTATGGAAATCATAATTGCCGTAATCGTAGCCTTGGCCATCGTAGGAGTATGGGCATTCATACTCTTCCGTGTCACGCTTCCCGCACGTCGCAAGCGTATGCAGGAAGAGGCGCACCAGTTGGCCGAAAAAGAGGCAGAAGTTATCAAACAGAAGAAGTTGCTTGAAGTTAAGGAGAAGTTCCTCAACAAGAAGGCCGAGCTCGAGAAAGAGGTTCAGCAGCGCAATCAGCAGATCCAGCAGGGTGAGAATCGCGTGAAGCAGCGTGAGATGAGCCTCAACCAGCGTCAGGATGAGCTGAACCGTAAGCGTCAGGAGCTCGACACTCAGCGTCAGCGCACTGAGCAGCAGCAAGCCATGCTGGAGAAGCGCGAAGAAGAGCTCAACCAGCGCCAGAACAGCTTGATAGAGCAGGAGCGTACCAAGTTGGAAGAGATCAGTGGCCTGAGTGCAGAAGAGGCAAAGAACCAGTTGATCGAGAGCCTCAAGGACGAGGCCAAGACAGCTGCGGCAGCTTATATCAATGATATCATGGATGAGGCTAAGCTCAATGCCAACAAGGAAGCCAAGAAGATCGTCATCCAGACCATCCAGCGTGTGGCTACTGAGACTGCCGTGGAGAACAGTGTGACCGTCTTCCATATCGACAACGATGACGTGAAGGGTCGTGTCATTGGTCGTGAGGGACGCAACATCCGTGCCTTGGAGGCTGCTACCGGTGTGGAGATTGTCGTAGACGATACTCCCGAGGCTATTGTCATCAGCGCCTTCGACCCCGTTCGTCGCGAGATATGCCGTCTGGCTTTGCACCAGTTGGTAGCAGACGGACGTATCCATCCTGCCCGTATCGAGGAGGTTGTGGCTAAGGTCAAGAAGCAGGTTGAGGAGGAGATCATGGAGACCGGTAAGCGTACAGCTATCGACCTCGGCGTACATGGCTTGCATCCCGACCTGATCCGCATCATCGGTAAGATGAAGTATCGTTCAAGCTATGGTCAGAACCTCTTGCAGCATAGCCGTGAGACTGCCAACCTCTGTGCTGTGATGGCAGCTGAGCTGGGTCTCAATCCCAAGAAGGCTAAGCGTGCCGGTTTGCTTCACGATATAGGTAAGGTGCCCGATGAGGATCCCGAGATGCCACATGCACTCTATGGTGCTAAGCTTGCTGAGCAGTGCAAGGAGAAGCCCGATATCTGCAACGCCATCGGTGCTCACCATGAGGAGATGGAGATGAGTTCGCTCATTGCTCCCATCGTACAGATCTGCGATGCTATCAGTGGTGCCCGTCCCGGTGCTCGCCGTGAGATCGTAGAGGCTTACATCAAGCGTTTGAAGGATCTGGAGAACATCGCCATGAGCTATCCCGGTGTCACCAAGACCTATGCCATCCAGGCAGGTCGTGAGTTGCGTGTCATCGTAGGTGCCGACAAGATCGACGACCGTCAGATCGAGGTACTCAGCAGCGATATCGCTACACGCATCCAGAATGAGATGACCTATCCCGGACAGGTGAAGATTACCGTCATTCGTGAGACCCGTGCCGTAAGCTACGCTAAGTAAACTTTCAACTCTCACCTCTCAACCCTCAACTAAATTATGACCATTGCAGTAGATTTTGATGGAACGATCGTACAGCATCGTTACCCTGAGATTGGCAACGAGATCCCTTTCGCTACGGAGACGCTGAAGATGCTCATTGAAGAGCATCACAAGCTGATACTCTGGAGTGTACGAGAAGGCGAGCTGCTCGATGAGGCTGTGGAGTGGTGTCGCAAGCGCGGTGTGGAGTTCTATGCCGTCAATCGTGACTATCCTGAGGAAGAGGAAGAGAAGAACAGCCACTACAGCCGAAAGCTGAAGGCCGACGTCTTCATCGACGATCGCAATGTGGGTGGATTGCCCGACTGGGGAACCATCTACACGATGATACACGAACATAAGACTTATGAGCAGGTCTTGATGGAAAGTCTTGGAGAATACGAAGATAAACCTAAGAAGAGATGGTGGCAGTTCTGATGCCACCATCTCTTTTTTGTTAAAAATGAACGTGTTGCCTCAATCTATACGTTCTTTTCTTTGTCATATTATAAATAAGGTGTATCTTTGCATACATTTTTTATTAATCTATTACTAACCTATTATTTACAAACCAATCATGAAGAAAATTCTACTTTCATTTATGATGCTGTTTGTCGCCGTGTCTTCTCAGGCAGCTGTGGGTGACGACCTCACCAGCAAGTACCTGAAGAATGCCGACTTCAGTGCTGGTACCGTGATGGACAATGGTATCTGTACGTACGACTACGACATGGAGAAAAACAGCACCGTCTACTTTGGTCAGCAGGCCGTGGAGGGATGGATAGCTCCCACCCTTAGCGACAACACTTTGATCGACGGACGTACCGACCAACTGAATGCACGTGCCGCAGGTCTGTTTGGCCTGAGCGATCCCTTGGCAGAGTTCAACCCCTTCCTCGGTGGTGCTGGGTATCTTGCCCCCGAGTTTACTTCTACTGGCGATGCTTCCGGACAAGTGTTGGGTCTGATCGCCGTGTGGGGTTCTCAGCTTCAGTATACCCAGGAGGTTACCTTGCCTGCTGGTGCATACACCATCACTATCCCCACCTACAATGCAGGTGGTACCGGTGAGATTTCAGCCAACCTCTTTGGTTTCATTGCAAGTGATGGCACTCGCTATGTCGCTTCACAAAAGTCGTGGGGCACCATCGGTGAGTGGGAGGATCAAGTGGTCACCTTTATGCTTAACGAGGAGACCAGCGGTGTCATCTCTCTGGGTTACACTGGCCCTGCAGGTTCCGGCTCTATGCCTCACCTCTTCATCGACAACGTGAAGATCGAAGAGGCTGATGCTGCTCCCATCATCAAGGAGCAGGTAGACGCTCTGAAGGAGAGCCTGCTTCCTCTCTTGGAGGCTGGCGACGAACTGGGTGTCAATACCAAGGAAGGCTGGAATGTCTACAACGACGACAATGCTACCCTTGAGGACGTACAGAAGGCTATCGATGCACAGAAGGACATCAATGAGAAGGGTATGACCGACCTCACCGACTTCTTCATCAACAATGCACACTTCGCAGAGGGTACTCCCGTAGACGGTGGTGTCTGCACCTACGACTACGATATGCCCGTCAATGGTGTTAGCCGTTTCGGTATGCAGCCCATCGAAAAGTGGATTGCAAGTTCTCCCTCTGACAATGTACAGCTGATGGAGAACAGTGGCAGCAGTCCCGCCAATCCATTGAACAGCCGTGCTTCCGGTCTCTTTGCTGTAGGTTCAGCAGATTCTATCTGGTTGGGTAGCAAGGGCGATGTTGTTCCTGCTACCAAGGCTAACGGTTCGACCGAGGGTAATGTATTCGGTTTCATCTCTGTATGGAGCGGTACTGCTTACTACTCACAGCACGTCACCCTGCCTGCAGGTAACTACACCATCACCATCCCCACCTACAACGAGCGTGGTACCGGTACCATCAGCAAGAATATGTGTGGTTTCATTGCCGACTCCGGTGAGGAGTACCTGGCTGAGGCCAAGACCTTCCCCGTAGGTCAGTGGACCAACGAGACCATCAAGTTCTCTCTCGACGAGGAGACCCCTGGTACCATCAATATTGGTTATGTAGCAGCCAATGCAGGTTCGGGCTCTATGCCTCACCTGTTTGTCGATGAGTTCATCCTGAAGTACAACGGTCTGCTCGACATCACTCCCAGCCTCTTGGCTCTTCAGGGTGCTGTACGTACTGCTGAGAACTATACCGATGGTGACTTCATCTATGAGGCAGCCATTCAGAGCCGTCTTGAGGAGGTAACTTCTGCTGGTCAGGCTCTCATCAACTCTGGTAGCACCAGCGATGAGGACAATGTCGCTGCTGCAACTGCTATCAACAACGTTCTGATCGAGGTTAACGCCAGTGTAGCAGAGTACGATAAGTTCTTCAACTTCCTGGAGAATGATATGGCCAATGCCATCGAGAAGTATAGCGAAGGCGAACTGAGCGAACTGAGCGAGAGCCTGAGCGATCAGCGCGATGCCTACTACGATGCTTACGATGGCGGTCAGTATACTACCGCTCAGATCGAGGAAGCCATCTCAGGTTTGAAGGCTACTATCGTGGCTGCTGTCAAGGAGGCTCTTGAGAGCGCTGCTGCCGACGGAGAGAGCCACAACCTCGACATCTCAGCTCTCTTCACCAACATCGACTATGCTAAGAGCACCGTTGAGGGTTGGCAGAACGAGACTGGTACCAGTGCTTTCCTGAGCCGCGTACAGACTGCTGAGGTATGGAACCAGAGCAACTTCAACGTATACCAGACCCTGGCTGATATGCCTGCTGGTGCATACGAGATCAGCACCAACGGCTTCTACCGTAGTGCCAACAACGTGAACAACTATGCTGAGTGGGAGGCAGAGGAAGTCGTAGGTGCCGCATACCTCTATGCAGGTGGCAACAAGACTCTCTTCCACAATGTGGCAGAGTATGCTGGTGAGCAGGATGCCAACCACACCGCTGGTGTAGATGGCGATGCTGAGACTGCTACTCTCTTCGTACCCAACAGCAACAACAACGCTCACTATATCTTCTACGAAGAGGGTGAGGCTGTCAACAAGGTGACTACTGGTCTCGTAGAGGCCGGCGACCTGACCATCGGTGTCAAGGGTGAGAACCTCGAGGGCGATGCATGGGCCGTTTGGGGTGCCTTCACCGTCATCTACAAGGGTGCTGGTGAGGAGCTCATCCTCGCTTCTCTCAACGAGCAGATCCAGGATCTCATCGATCAGGCCAATGAGGTGGCTCAGGACGGTATCGTAGCAAGCGTAGACGAGGCTATCAGCAAGATCGACAAGGCTATCGAGGCTGGTGAGGATGCTCAAGCTACTTCAAGCATAGAGGAGAAGACCGATGCCATCGAAGGTCTGAAGGCTGCTCTGAGCTATGCTGCTGAGTGTGAGCCTATGATGAACAAGCTGATGGATGCATACAACCTCTACAGCACACTGCTGATGGATGCTGACATCGAGAGCGACGACACCACTCTGGAGAGCCTGCTCGACGATGAGATCTCTGATCCTGAGGACGGTGCTCCCAGCATTGAGAAGATTCAGGAGTGGATCGACGCTATGCCCGGTGCATGGATCAAGTTCGTATGTGGCCAGCCTGAGATGAAGACTGCAAGCGAGAATAGCCCTGTAGATGTCACTGCAGCTATCATGAATGCAGGCTTCGAGGGTGCTCTGGGCGACAATGCCGGTGCAAGCTACTGGACTCGCACAAGAGACGGTGGTAATGAGGGTTACGAGTATGGTATCTATGAGTTCTACAACAACAACAGCTTCGATATCCATCAGACCCTTACTGGCATGACTCCCGGTTACTACTGCGTGAAGGTACAGTCATTCTACCGTGCTGGTAGCAATGCCAACAACGCTACTGCTTACGTAGAGACTCCCGACTCTATCCCCTATGTAGAGCTTTATGCCAACGAGCATGCTACCCATGTCAAGAACGTTCTCGCACTGGAGGACATCGAGGAGAGCGGCTACGTAGCAGGTGAGGCCTTCGGCGTATCTGGTGAGGTAACAGTAAGCTACAAGGGCAACGATGAATTCACCATCGCCAACAACCGCAACTCACTCCAGTCTTACTTCGAGGCTGGTTGCTACTGGAACCAGGTGAACTGCCAGGTAGCAGAGGACGGTGTACTTACCCTGGGTCTCCGCAAGGATGCACACGTAGAGAGCGACTGGTGTCCTTACGACAACTTCGAGCTCTACTACTTGGGTACCACTGCTCCTACTGCTGTAGAGAGCGTGAAGGCTGCCGATGTAGCTACTAAGGCTGTATACGACCTCCAGGGCCGCAAGGTAAGCAAGGCTCAGAAGGGTCTGTATATCGTAAACGGTAAGGTTACTGTAGTGAAGTAATTTCCTTCAGCAATCTAAATAGCATATCAAAAGGAGAAGCTCCAAACGGGGCTTCTCCTTTGCTTTTATAGATGTTGAAACCGAGAACGAAACGCACAAAACGAACTTTATATCTTTATTGCCAGTGTGTAAATGAGTAAGATTTTTCTGTTCGTTTCGTTCTCGGTTTCGTTCTATTCCTGCATGAACATTTCATTTTTCCTTTTTCCATTTTCCATTTTCAATTATTCTTCGTACCTTTGCACGCAGAAAAAGGCAGCAGGACGGCTTGTCGCTGGCCCAGTAAGCCCTTCTTTATATATATAAGGTAAGGGTGGGCGAGAGGAAAGTCCGGGCAGCAAAGGGTACCCCGCTTCTTAATGGGAAGGAGGCCGCGAGGCTTGGTACGTGCAGAAGAAAACAACCGCCCCTTTAGAGTAGTAATTTTCAATTTTTCATTGTCAATTTTCCATTCGAAAGGGGTAAGGGTGAGAAGGTGAGGTAAGAGCTCACCAGATGGGTGGTGACATCCATGCTGTGCACACCGGGGGCTGAAAGTTCATGTAAACCGGCGAACAAAAGAGAGCGCGACCCGCTCGAGCCGGAGGGTAGAACGATTGAGGCGTGTGGTGACATACGTCCTGGATAAATGACAGGCACCCACTCTCGGGTGGGTACAGAACCCGGCTTATAGGCTTGCTGCTCTTTTTTTACTAACCTAATCCCAAATCTCTAACCTCTAACCGCAATGACGTACTTTCTTCTCGGATGGGCCACGTTTGTGGCATTGGTATACTTCCTCATGTGGACCGACTACATCGTGCATAAGCATAGCATTGTGGAAGGTTTCCTTCGCTTTATAGCCTCCTTCAGAGAAGAGGAGTAGGGGGAGAGTAGGAATGGGAAAAGAATAGGAAGAAGAGTAAAGGGAACTTGGATAAGAGAAAGAGAGCAGACTGCCCAAATGGCAATCTGCTCTCTTTGTTTCTATTACTTATCCTCTGGGGGAGAGGCTTAGTTCTTCTTGATGAGGAAGAAGAGAGATACACAGGTGGTGATGACTGCGAGGATACTGCTCCAGGCTGAGAGACTGGTGTAGAATGGGCTCGACTTGATACGCTTAGACTTGTTGGGCTCCACGTAGATCATGTCGTTCTGCTGTACATAGTAGGCAGGACTGGTGAAGAGATCGCTCTTCGTCATGTCGAGGTCGTACATCTGCAGGTTGCCATTCTCCTCACGGTAGAGCTTCACCTTGTAGCGGAGACCGGTGTCGTCGATGTCGGCACACTGAGCCAGCACGTCTACGATGGTATTGCGCTCACTGGTGAGGTTGACCACCTTGGGAGCATGCACGGCACCTACCACGGTGACACGGGCATTGAGGAGACGTACGGTCACCTCAGGATCGGGTACAAGGCCCTTCTCCTTGATCTTGTTTTCGATGATGGTGGCACACTGCTCTGTGGTAGCACCGTCGACCTTCACGTTGCCAATGGCGGGAAGGATGAGTTCACCCTGATTGGTCACGGTGTAGCCATAAGCGTTGCTCATGGTGCCGGAGTTGTTCATGTAGGAGCTGGTGTTGGTACCTGCAGTACCCATGGTGAGGTCCTGAGCGAAGATCTGCAAGAGAGAGGGTTCGCTGCAAGTGATCTTGATGAGAACCTGGTCGGCAGGCTTGAGTCTCATCTCATACTGCTGCATGATCTTCTGAGGTGAAGCGAACTGACGCTCCGAACCTTGGAAATAGACAATCTTCTCGGTGCTTACACAGCTGGTGGCTGCGAGGAGAGTCATGGCTGCAATAGCCAAGATAGAGAATATCTTTTTCATAGAGAAATACTTTTGTTTCTGCAAAAGTACAAAA
>JAZLII010000200.1:0-20651 GCA_045617275.1 Bacteroidaceae bacterium | reverse complement strand
CCCACTTCGTGTACAGCTGTGCATGGAATCCCAACGTAAGCCTGCTGCTCCGTGACTATAAGCTGAGCGACGACATCTCACTCCGTTTCAACGACTCCAGCTGGAGCGAGTATCCTCTCATGAGCGATCGCTATGCAGACTGGATCGCCCAGTTGCCCCAGGACGAGCAGGTGGTAAATATCTTCATGGAGCTCTGTGCTCTCGGTATCTTCCAGCCTCTGAGCAGCAATATCCTCGACTTCCTCAAAGCCCTTCCTGCAGCATGCAAGGAGAGAGGTATCGAGTTTGCTACCCCCAGTGAGATCATCGGCAAGACCAAGCCCGTGGCTGCCATGGATATGCCCGAGCCCGTGAGCTGGAACGATGAGGAGCGCGACACCTCATGCTGGCTCGGTAACGGCATGCAGAGAGAAGCCTTCCAGAAGCTCTATCAGGAGGCTGGCCGTATCTTGGCTTGTCAGGACCGCCGCATCAAGCAAGACTGGGACCGCATACAGGCCAGCAACAACTTCCGCTTCATGACTACCAAGCCTGCAAGTGTGAACATGTACCGCAGCTTCTATGACAGCCCCTATGATGCTTTCACCAACTATATGAACATACTTGGCGACTTCATCAAGAGAGTACAAGATCTCTTCCCCATAGAGGTAGAGAACGATGAGCTCAATGCCCTCTATACCACTATCCACAACCAGGGTGCAGAGATCGCTGCCAATGAAATGGAGATCAGCAACCTTCGCGCACGTCTGGCAAAGCTCGAGCCTAAGCAGGAAGCTCCCAAGGCAGAAGTTAAGAAGGCAGAGCCCAAGAAGAAGGCAGCTCCTGCCAAGAAGGCACCCGTAAAGAAGGCTGAGCCTAAGAAGGAAGCCCCTAAGGCTGCATCTGCTAAGAAGGCTGAGACCCCCAAAGTAGAGGCTCCAAAGGCAGCTCCCGCAGAAAAGCCTGCAAAAGTTGAGGCTCCAAAGGCATCCGCCAAGAAGGCACCTGCAAAGAAGGCAGAGCCCAAGAAGGAGGTAGCTCCCAAGGCTGTACCTGCAAAGAAAGCACCTGCCAAGAAGGCACCCGCAAAGAAAGCTGATCCTAAGAAGTAACCAAACAGGAGACTAACCACAAAAGGAAGACCCGTCACGAAAGTGGCGGGTCTTATTTTATGTCTTAAAGAAAGAGGAGAGGGATCAGTACGATGATGTGACCATCCAAGGAAGGGAGAGCGATTACTGGCGGAAACGGCTATAGACCACCTGCATCTGGATGGGTGTGGTACCACCTACAAGGCGGATGCTATTGAGGCCCATGTCGTGATTGACGGTCACTTCCAGTTTGGAAGAGCTACCACCAGTATCCACGGATGTACTTGAGGTGACAACAGGGATGATGAGAACCTTGTTCCAGTCTGGATTTTCTGCTTCCCAAAGCGCTTCCTCAGCAGCAAACTGCTCAGTGGTGTACGACTTATGACCTTTTTCTTCCAGACGCTTACGGACAGCATCGAGCTTCTCGTGCATGCAATAGCTGAGGAGACGGCTGATGTTGTTGAAGGTGTAAGTGTTGTAGGTGGAAGCGAAGGAAGTGGTGTAAGAGGTGCGCGAGTTGGATACACTACGCTTGGTGAAGAAGTCCTTCATCTGCGTCTTGCGTACCATGAGAAGTTCCTTGGGGATGTCGAGCTGCGTGATGGACTGATTGCGATTGTAGCGAGTCAGTGTGACGGTAGCCTTGCTGATGGAGTCGATGGCATGCTCACCCTTGAAGATGTCGTTGATGGGGAGAGTCATCTCGGTGGCGATACCAGCAGGAGTCTTCAAGATGGTGTAGTCCACATCATTCTGGATGAGGTTGGAGAGGTTGGATGAGTTCTGGAAACGAGAACTCTGGATCACCTCGGGAGTAGCAGCAAAGCGCGTCATCGCATCATAGATGGTATCGGACTTGGTCTCATGATACTTAAAGTAGATATTTAATGTACCAACATAAACCTTTAACAATGTGCCAGTTCCGTTGCTGCAACGGAAATAAAGTCCAGGGAGCACCTTGTGGGTGAAGTTGTATGAATCCTTGAAACTTGAAGGATCGGCATAATACTTATCCATGATGCGCTGGCCGAACTCGGGAGGCAACATGATGTGAAGGTTCTGATTGTAGCTATCGTCCTCACGATCCTCCTCATCTACATCATAGTCCTCAGCCGTAAACATACGACTGGCCAGAGGAGTCGCATTTTCAGGAAGAAACTGAGTGAGGTCGACATCTGTATAGTAGATGGAGTCCTCAGAGAGCATGTGCTTGGGGTCGGAGGAGAGTTCGAAGACATCGAGCTTCATGGGATTGTTGCCTTCCCCATAGTACGACTTGAAGAAGAGACGCACCTCACAAGAGTCGCACACAGGCACACCATACTTGATGTCGAGTGTGTCGGTGGCATCCACCATGTCCTTCTTGTTGGGGAAACCATTGTTTTCAAATGTCTGGAACTGAGCCGCAAAATCTGCGGAAACGGTACAACCCGTCTCGGGGTCCGTCATCTGGCCCAAGAAGCAATTGCTATTGTTGGCAATGATGCCCTCATTGAGCAAGATGGAGTTGGTGTAGACGGGGAAGTTGCAAGTGGTGTTGCTCACTTGGTCGATGTCGGCCGAGATACCCAGAGAACCTGTGTTTTCATCGCAAGCCATCAGACCAAATGCCAAAAAGGCCAAACAAGATATCTTAAATTTCATCGTAATGAGACGAATGCTAAAAATATGGATTTATTCTTCTGTCTCGGGACGTCCTTCACCCCAAACCTCATCGAAGAAGGGGAGGTAGGCCTCGAGATTGTCACCAGGGTAGGCGAGAAGAGGTTTGCCTTGCTCCTGAGCGTAAGCGGCCAAAGATGCATCAACATTTTCTGCCGAAACGGTGACGCCATCCGAATACTTGATGGCCAGACGCTGGAGGTCGAGCGGATCGGTGCCAAACTCAGACAACATATCGGCAGTGAGGTCGCGGAAAGCCACTCCATGTACGAAACGCTCGGGAAGCGGCAGAGAGAGGTGAGGCTCAGTGATGGAGTAGACCACCTTGCAGTCACGGAAAGAAGGTTCGTCCTTGTAAGCCTCCTTCAACAATACAGGCACGACGGACGATATCCAGCCTTGGCAATGGATGACATCGGGTACCCAGCGAAGCTTCTTGACTGTCTCCAGTACACCACGGGCATAGAAGATGGCGCGAATGGCATTGTCGGGATATTCCACACCATTGGCATCCTGAATGGAGAGACGCTTGTGGAAATAGTCATCGCTATCGATGAAGTAGACCTGCATACGAGCTGCCGTGATGCTGGCTACCTTGATGAGAAGAGGATGATCGGTATCATCGATGATGATGTTCATGCCAGAAAGGCGTATCACCTCATGGAGCTGATTTCTGCGCTCATTGATATTGCCCCACTTGGGCATAAAACTTCTGATCTCGCGTCCTTTCTCCTGAATCATCTGAGGGAGCTGTCGACCTATGACGGTATCGTTGGATGCGGGAACATAGGGTTCGATCTCCTGTGTGATAAACAATATTCTTTTTGCTTCCATCAATGCTTTGTTACTATATTTTGTGCAAAGTTACTAAAAAAAACTCACTTTTTAGGCAATCCTTATTTAATTTGGGGTAAATTTAGCTTATTTAGCAATTTTTCTTCATGTATTTCTTCCCGATATGGTATTTTCTTTGTTAATTTGCATCAGTTTTAGGACAACTATGCCACGTTTTGCTCTAAAAGACGTGCGGCTGTTTGTGCAAAGAACATTGAAATGAAAGTAGTAAATACCATTTTGGAATTGCAGACGATGCTTGGTGAGTACCGTGCTGCAGGCAAAACCATCGGTCTGGTGCCTACTATGGGCGCTCTTCATGCCGGACATGCCTCTCTTGTGGAGAGAAGCGTAAGAGAGAATGATGTGACCGTGGTGAGCATCTTCTTGAATCCCACTCAATTTAACGATAAGACAGACCTCGAGAAGTACCCACGTACGCTCGAAGCCGACTGCCAACTGCTGGAGCAGGTGGGTGCTACCATAGCCTTTGCTCCCAGTGTGGAGGAAGTCTATCCAGAACCCGATACCCGTCAGTTCAGCTATCCTCCCACCGACAGTGTGATGGAAGGAGCCTTCCGCCCAGGTCACTTCAATGGCGTTTGCCAGATCGTGAGCAAGCTCTTCAGCTATGTGGATGCCGACAAGGCCTATTTTGGCGAGAAAGACTTCCAGCAGATAGCCGTCATCCGACGTATGGTAGAAGATCTTGGGTTCAGAGTAGAAATCGTGCCTTGTCCTGTGATCCGTGAGGAAAGCGGTCTGGCCAGAAGTAGTCGCAACACTCTTTTGAGTGACGATGAGCGCCAACTTGCAGCCAACATATACCGTGTGCTTAAAGAGAGCCAGCAACTGGTAGCCGAATGCACGGTGGCTGAGGTACATGCCTTTGTAGTCGAGAAGATCAATGCCATCGAAGGACTTGAGGTACAGTACTATAGCATCGTAGACGGTCAGACTCTGGCCGATGTGGAGAACTGGGATGACGCGCCCCATGTGGTGGGATGCATCACGGTGTACTGTGGTGCAGCTCCTATCCGACTGATAGACCATATTAAATATAAAGGATAGGCCATGCTGGTAGAAATGATGAAATCGAAACTGCACTGTGTGCAGGTTACTGAGGCCAACCTCAACTATATGGGAAGCATCACCATCGACGAAGACCTGCTCGATGCAGCCGGTATACTCGCAGGAGAGAAAGTGCAGGTGGTAGACAACAACAATGGAGAGCGCTTCGAGACCTATACCATCCGTGGTGAGAGAGGTTCGGGATGCGTATGTCTCAATGGAGCGGCAGCTCGCAAGGTGCAGGTGGGAGACACCGTGATCATCATCAGCTATGCCCTCATGGACTACGAAGAGGCCAAGACCTTTGCGCCCAAGGTGGTATTTCCCGAAAACAACAGAATAGCCCATTAAGCTTAAAGATACATTAACCATAAAAACAATTACGATTATGAAGATTTCAAAGATTGAGCACTTAGGTATTGCCGTTCAGAGCATTGATGCCGTAATGCCTTATTTCCAGGACGTTTTGGGTCTGGAGTATTACAAGACCGAGGTTGTAGAGGACCAGAAGGTAAAGACCGCTTTCCTGAAGGTAGGTGAGGTGAAGATCGAGCTTCTCGAGCCCACCAGCCCCGACAGCACCGTGCAGAAGTTCCTTGACAATGGCGGCAAGGGTGTACACCATGTAGCCTTCAAGGTAGAGGATGGCGTTTCTGAGGCATTGGCAGTATGCGATGAGAAGGGTATCCGCCTCATCGACAAGGCTCCCCGCAATGGTGCCGATGGTCTGCACATCGCATTCCTTCATCCCAAGAGCACCTGCGGTATCCTGACCGAGCTCTGCGAGGAATAATATCTTACCGAGATAAAGACTGAAATGAGCCCTCTAAGCCAATGCTTAGGGGGCTTTTTTGATGATTATCCGAGCATTGTTTGGAAGAATGAATAATAATGCCTAACTTTGTGAGGTATAATCAAAATCTCAATCAACTTTTCACAATGGACAACAACTACAAGATCAACACCAAATGTGTACAGGCAGGCTATACTCCCGGTAATGGCGAACCTCGCCAGATACCCATCGTGCAGAGTACCACCTTCAAATATAACACTTCGGAGGACATGGGTAAGCTGTTTGACCTGGAAGCATCAGGCTACTTTTATACCCGTCTTCAAAACCCCACCAACGACTATGTAGCAGCCAAGATAGCCGCTCTCGAGGGTGGAACTGCCGCTATGCTCACCAGCAGCGGTCAGGCAGCTAACTTCTTTGCCCTCTTCAATATCTGTGAGAACGGAAGCCATATCGTGGCCAGCAGCAGTATCTATGGCGGTACTTTCAATCTCATCAGCGTGACGATGGCTAAGATGGGTGTAACGGTAACCTTCGTGGATCCTACCGCTTCCGAGGAAGAGCTTCATGCCGCTTTCCAGGAGAATACCCGAGCTATGTTTGGTGAGACCATCGCCAATCCCGCACTTACCGTACTCGACATCGAGCGTTTTGCCAAGGTGGCACATGCCCATGGCGTGCCTCTGATCGTGGACAACACCTTCCCCACACCTGTCAACTGCCGTCCCATAGAGTGGGGAGCAGATATCGTAACACACTCCACCACCAAGTATATGGACGGACATGGAGCAGCCGTGGGAGGTGCCATCGTAGACTCTGGTAAATTTGACTGGATGGCACATGCTGACAAGTTCCCCGGACTTTGTACTCCCGATGAGAGCTATCACGGCATCACCTATGCAGAGAAGTTCGGCAAGGAGGGAGCCTTCATCACTAAGTGTACGGCACAGCTGATGCGCGACTTCGGTTGCATCCAGTCTCCCCAGCATGCCTTCATCCTCAACCTCGGTCTGGAGAGTCTGCATGTACGTATGCCCAGACACGTGGAAAATGGTCAGGCTGTGGCAGAGTTCTTGAGCAAGCACCCCAAGATAGAGAAGGTGAATTACAGCGGTCTGCCCAGTGATCCCTATTATGAAGTGGCACAGAAGTACCTTCCCAATGGAGGTTGCGGTGTGGTAAGTTTTGTCATCAAGGGTGGACGTGCCGGAGCAGAAGCTTTCATGAAGAGACTCAAGTTGGCCGCCATCGAGACCCATGTAGCCGATGCACGTACCTGCTGTCTCAATCCTGCCACCAGCACCCACAGACAGATGTCAGAGGAGCAGTTGGAGGCAGCCGGTATCCCCGCTGGTCTGGTGCGTATGAGCTGTGGTCTGGAAGACAAGGCCGACCTCATCGCTGACATCGAGCAGGCACTGGCCGACTAAGGCAAGAACTCCATCAGACGAAATATACGAATGTCCCCCATATCCAGAAAGATATGGGGGATATTTTTTAGGCTATCTGTCTTTTCAACTGGTCAAGAACTTCGTAACGAGAATGCTGACTTCTGTACTCCGGCACGATCTCCTTCATCTTGCGGACAATGGCCATATCATCGTGCGTATAGCTCAAAGCCAGAAGTTCGTCTTCATTGCGAACAGCCTCTTCATAAGAATATTCACGCACGGCAGCCACCTGAATCTTTGGGTGGATGGTGGGTTTGGTGTGTTCGGCATCATTGAGCACCTCCTCATAGAGTTTCTCTCCTGGGCGCAATCCCGTATACTCAATCTTCACGTCCTTAGCCCCCATGAGGTCTATCATACGCTGTGCGAGATCTGCGATGCGAACCGGTTCGCCCATGTCGAAGACAAATATCTCACCCCCTTTGCCCATGGTGCCCGCTTCAAGCACGAGACGGCAAGCCTCGGGGATGAGCATGAAGTAGCGGATGATGTCCTTGTGTGTGACGGTAACAGGTCCACCTTTCAAGATCTGCTCACGGAAGATGGGGATGACACTACCATTGGATCCCAATACATTGCCAAAACGTGTGGTGACAAACTGCGTGATAGCCACGGAGCCATCGGCTTGCTTGGGAATTGTTTCTCCTGGGCGTGCCGAACCGTTTTTCGCCCTTTCAATGGCTTGATTGAGCGACTGGCAATATATCTCGCACAGACGTTTGGAGCAACCCATCACATTGGTTGGGTTGACAGCCTTATCCGTACTTACCATCACAAATTTTCTGGTACCATACTTGACGGCAAGGTCTGCTATGATGCGAGTGCCGTTCACATTGTTTTGTATGGCGATGGCAGGATTGTCTTCCATCATGGGTACATGCTTATAGGCTGCTGCATGGAAGACATATTCCGGACGATGATCGGAGAAGAGTTGCTCCATGTGAGTCTTGTTGCAGATGGAAGTAACGATAGTTTCTGCTGAAATCTGTGGGAATTCGTTGGACATCATACGCCTGATGTCGTGCATAGGCGTTTCTGCCTGATCGATGAGAATCATCTCTGAAGGTGAGAACTTTGCCACTTGACGCACGATTTCAGTTCCGATCGAACCGGCGGCACCCGTGATGAGGATGCGCTTGCCCGCGAGCATATGCGCTATAGCTACCATATCCACCTCTATCTTCTTGCGCGGAAGAAGTTCCTCCACACTTACCTCATGAAGCGACTGAACATTGATGTTCGACTCGTCATCCCAAGTCTGTTCGACAGGAAGCATCATGATCTTGACTCCCTTGGAGAGAAGCTTCTCGATGATGTCTTGACAGTGATCCAAAAAATGGTCCTGAATGAGAGGACTGATGAGAACAGCCTGCACATTGCGTTTCTGGATAAAGGCGTAAAGCCCCTCTCGGTCGTTGATGTCGAGAATGGGAAGTCCCAGAAGCGTGTGACCCACGAGCGAGTCCATCTGACTCACGAAAGCCTCTATAAAATAAGGAGTCTCACGCTGAGTGCGGATGCTCTTGGCCAGACTAGTGGCTCCTGCCTTTGCCCCAAAGATGACGATGTGTGTACGTTGCCGATACGTGTAGCGGAATTCATAGATCTGTTTTACCGACATACGTTCCAAGATCATGACGAGAGCGCTAAGTACTGTAGCCATCAAGATCACCTGCGCATGGATGACCATGAGATAGCGATCGGTCTGCAATGCCCAGTGGCAAAATAGAGCTACACCACATCCAAGAAGCATCGACATCACGATGTGTATGAGATCGGCTATGGAAGAGAAACGAAGGATGCCTGTGTAGGTGTGGTATATCCTGAAAAATGGGATGAAGAAAAGGAGATAAATGACCAGAGTTGCGAATATGGGCCAAAAATGTTCGAGCGTATACATGACTGAAAAATCAAACATGTAGGCCACAAAAAGCGCTGAGAATAGGATGATACAATCTCCTATAAGAATGAACTTATAGGGTAGGGCGGTTCTTGAAAAGTACCAAGTAATAATCTGGGCGAGCTCACGCTTCACCTTCTCTACAAAATTCATGTTTTTACCTTTGTGTTTGTGTTGTGATTGCCAAAAGGGGGTCAACTCTGTTGGAACATTTTTTCCTGTTTTCCCGATCTCTCTCGGTTACAAATTTATATAATATACATAAAGAAATAAAAAAATTAATTCACAAGATAGCACAAATATGTCAAATTGTAACACTCATTTGACAAAACGACCTCAATTTTGGGTCTTTTTTGATAAATAGCGCTTATGAACCATCTCATTGCAACTTATAGCCAAACGCATTTTTGATTATTATTATTGCTAATTCAATTATTATATGTATCTTTGTGGTGGAAAGATGCAGTCAGAATCGAATGTTCTCCTTCCTGTGAACCACGTTATAATCGGTCGTTTCGCACATTCTGGTGTCTAACCTTACATATAAATATCACCTAATCGTCATGAACAAAGAAAAGAAAATGTACATGCGCATTCGCAATATTTGCGGATTGCTGGGAGTGGTGTTGCCATGGTTGGCCTTGTTTTCAGCAGGTATCAAAGCTGTACATCCGAGTCCGGAATGGTGGTGGAGCATCTCTGCTACCTACTATCAGTCACCTGCCTTGGTAGGCGTACTGACCCCTGCCAGCATCGTTCTTCTGTGCTATGAAGGCTACAACAGACTGGACAACATCATCACCACTTTGAGTGGCATCTGTGGTCTCGGTATCGTACTCTTCCCCTGCAATGTGGGCTGGATCGTCGAAGGCGTTCCAGTGGGATTTTTCCAGATACCTATTGAGATAAGCAATATACTCCACAGCCTGTTTGCTGCACTTTTCTTCCTATTGCTGGCTTTCAATAGCGCCTATCTCTTCACTAAGACCGGTGCAAGCCCTATGACCGACCGCAAGCGTATGCGCAATCTCGTCTATCGTATCTGTGGTGCCGGTATGCTTCTGTTTGAAATCGCCTTTGCTGTTGTTGTCATAGCCGATGCCCCCGGATACTGCACGATGCTGGTAGAGATCGTTTTGCTCCATCTGTTTGGCATCTCATGGTTGGTAAAGGGAGAAGCCATTCCGTTTCTCAACGACAAAGAAGAGAATCCTGCCTGATGAAAATCTAATGTAATAGAAGAACGAAAGTTTAGACACAAATATTTATATATAATAAGGTGGAGTATCCCAACTGTGTGAGATACTCCACCTTACTTTGTAAATGGCCGATGAACCTTAGCCTTAGTTTTTCATAAAGACAAAATAGACGGCAAGGACAAGGCAGATGAAGGCTGCCAGATGATTCCAGTGAAGACTTTGGCCCTGGAAGAGGAGATTGGCAATGACGCAGAAGACGATGAGGGAGACAACCTCCTGAATCACTTTCAACTGCATCAAACTGAAAGGACCACCATTGTCCACAAAACCAATGCGATTGGCCGGAACCATAAAGCAATACTCAACAAATGCAATAGCCCATGAGAAGGCAATCACACCTATGAGGGGCCAATGAGTAGAGATGCCGGCTTGGTTGAGTTTGAGATGTCCATACCAAGCTAATGTCATAAATACATTGCTGCAAACAAGCAACAACACTGTGTAAAGTGCGTTCATATGATTATTGGTTATTGTTTTCAGGTTGAACAGTAACTTTTTTTTTTGGGGGGGTATCTTTTACCCAGACTATTCAGTACAAAGAATAGGATCGGAGAGCATTCCCATCTGGTTGGCTACTCGTATGCTCCAATTGCCAGAAGCTGATTAAGAAGGGAGATTGTAGTTGTTGTCGGTTGTGAAATCGACTATGGATCCGTCCTTGCAGATGGCATAGAGCAAGGCGTCAGGACTATGTTTCCAGGTGAGTTTGCCTTTTTTGATACGAAGGCCAGTGATGGGCTGTGCAGATACACACTCTTTCCAAGGTTGCCAGTCTCCCATCACATTTTCACGGTTGAGTTGTGAGGCTTCTTCCGAGGTGAGAATGGCCTTGTTGAGATGCACATTTCCCTCAGCATCAGTCCATTGAGTGCGTCTGCCCTCGAGAGTAACCATGGTGCCATCGGTCAGTGTGGTGCCATATTCCGCAAAGCGAGCGGGCCATCCTCCACTACCCATGTCGGCCCATGCATTGTAGCCCTTCTTGTCGCGTGTGATGGGAGGAGTGTCTACTTTGGTAGATACCCACGAAGCTGTTGGCGTATTCTTACCCCAAGGTCTGCCCAAATAATAGGTGACATCGGGAGTCTCCTGCTTGATGTAGCAATGAGACATCACATATCCGTACTTTCGAGGTACGGATGGAGCACAGATGTAGCCCGCTGTACCACACTGCTGGAAGGTGACCTCATCGAAGAAGGCATCACCCTTGCCACAGATGTAGTCCGTACGACCTCTGATGACACCATGGTGGAAGTAGTAGAGACCATCCTGCTTATTACTTACATAAGTGTCTTGATAGGCCCACAGGCACATGTTGTCACAGATGGTATGAGAAGCTCGGTCGTGAAGTGCAATGTTTCGTCCCGTTCGGTCCTCCATGGCATTGCGAAGGGTAAAGTTGCCTAAAAAGGTATGATGAGCCTCTTTCTCCATGATGAGCACGTCACCATTGCCTATACCTTCGAGTGGACTGGATGGATTGAAGCCGTTGTGCCAAGTGGCCGGTGGCGTGATGTTTTGCACGATGGTGGCATCCCTGTCTTCACCAATGATGCTCACATTGGGCGTGCGAAGCCAAGTGCGAGGGTCTGGATAGTTGACATTGTCACCTCCCTTCGTCTCACCTTCCGTAGGTACGATGTGCATACCTTTCTGGATGAAGATGCGGAAGCGAAGGGTAGTGTCAGGTCTGCTATTAGCAACACGAAGTGCCTCGCGAAAGTTTCCATCACGAGGCACTACAAAATCATATAATCGCCTTTCTTGCGATTGTGTATTTGAACTCTCTACTTTACCTTCTGACAAGCTTGAAGCATTGCATGTAAAAGATTGGAGTAATAGAAATGTAGTAAAGAGTACGTTTTGCAGTTTCATTTATTATTCTTTTGTCCACTCCATGGTCTCAAAGAAAGGACCTATGTAACCACGAAGTTTTAGTTTCTTGTCACCATCAAACCACATCTTCACCTTGTAGTCCTTTCCGTTGGTGGGGTCGTAGATGCGGCCACCTTCCCATACCTTATCCTTGCTGTTGTACTTTACCTTGTCTACGAGTACGATTTCGTTGGCAGGTACATTGCGCTTGGACTTATCAGGATTCTTCTCATCGGTGAGGATGGTTCCATCCTTCTTTTTAAGGTTGTCTACCCAGGTCACTTGTGCACGAAAGCCGTCACCATGCTTGAACACCTTGACTTTGCTATTTACACCATTGCGAACCACCTTGTAGTTGCCTACTATCTGGTCTGCATTTTGAGCAACAGCAGTCAAAGAGACCATAAACACACACATCAACAAAAATAAAATCTTTTTCATACCTTTTTATACTATTTGTTCGTTATGTTGTTACAAAGGTACGATTTTCTGCTTGAATAAGCGAAGATTTTAGCAATTATTTGCACAATTTGGTTGAAAATGTGCTTGTTTTGCAGTTTTGATGATGGTCGCTTTTGCCAGTGATGACAGATGATGAATAGGACACCTATGGATGCTGGAGGTGATTAAGCCTTGCGTACGGGATCGAAGGTGAGTCCGCAACCCAGTTTCTTGAATATCTTCTGGTCCACATCGCTCAGCAATACAGTGGCATGAACCTGACATCCATCCAGTTGAGGAAGTGCATCGAGTGCCTTACGGCAATTCTCATCGTGCTCGCTCAAAACGGCCAGGGCCACCAGTACCTCATCGGTATGCAGACGAGGGTTCTGTCCATGAAGCATGGAAGTCTTCATACGCTGGATGGGTTCGATCATGCTTTGAGGAATGAGTTTCACCTCATGGGGAATACCAGCCAAGTGCTTTGTTGCATTGAGGATGAGGGCTGCACTTGCTCCGAGGAGAGACGAAGTACCGGCTGTGATCATGGTACCATCCTGGAGTTCGATGGCAGCAGCAGGTGTGTTGTCCTGTTCTCCTCGTTCGCGAGCAGCCACAGTGGCATAGCGATAGTCGGTGGTCAACTTCATCTGACGCATGAGCAACTTCAGTTTGCTGATCTCCGACTGATTGTTCTTACCATCAGCCATCTGAACCTTGGCTGCATAGTATCTGCGGATGATCTCCTGCTTAGAAGCCTCCGAGCATACGGCATCATCACAGATGCAGAAGCCAGCCATGTTTACACCCATATCGGTGGGTGACTTATAGGGGCTCTCTCCATAGATACCTTCGAAGATAGCATTGAGCACGGGGAATATCTCGATATCACGATTGTAGTTGACCGTGGTCTTGCCATACGCTTCCAGATGGAAGGGGTCGATCATGTTGACGTCATTGAGGTCAGCCGTTGCAGCCTCATAAGCCACATTGACGGGATGCTTCAAGGCAATACTCCAGATGGGGAATGTCTCGAACTTGGCATATCCAGCCTTTACACCACGCTTGTTCTCATTGTAGAGCTGTGAAAGACATACAGCCATCTTGCCGCTACCAGGACCGGGAGCCGTAATGACAACCAAAGGACGTGAGGTCACTACATAGTCGTTCTTACCAAAGCCCTCGTCGCTATCGATGAGGTCCACATTGGTGGGATAACCCTCGATGAGATAGTGATAGTATACAGCTACACCAAGGCTCTCAAGACGAGTACGGAACTCCTGAGCGCTTCTCTGACCATTGTAGTGAGTGATGACCACACTACTGAAGTAGAGACCACGCGACATGAACTCATCGCGCAAGCGCAAGACATCCTTGTCATAGGTGATACCCAAGTCGCCACGAACCTTATTACGATCGATGTCCTCGGCACTGATGACCATGACTACCTCTGCCTCATCTTTCAGTTGCATCAGCATGCGAAGCTTGGAGTCGGGCTGAAAACCTGGCAATACACGGCTGGCATGATAGTCGTCAATCAGTTTGCCACCAAACTCCAGATAAAGCTTGTCACCAAACTGTGCGATACGCTCTTTGATATGCTCACTTTGAATCTTAAGATACTTGTCGTTGTCAAATCCTTGTAACATGGTGCTGTATTTATTGAAGAAGTTTACTTAAAAACGATACCTTTTTATGATAGAATTTCCGCCCAATCAAGATGCAACGGCAATCCCTGAATCTTTTTACTTATAGATGTAGAAACCTGTGATCTACATACATTGTGCAAAGTTAATTAAAATTTTTAAGTTATGAAAACAACCACATTATTTAATTTAATATTATTATCTAAATAAAGTTTCGGTTTTTCAGATTTGGACATATCGGTAGTTTTGTTTATATTTGCAGTCCAAATCTATTATAAATACCACGATTAGACCATAATTGGTCCACTTTCGCACTCCATGAACAGACACTATTTCCGAATATATCTTACCTTATTGACATGGCTTCTTGTCTTGCCCATTGCGGCAGATCAGCCTTTCCGTGACCATCGATATGACTCATGGAAGGTATTGAAATTGCCCAAGAATGCCATTGTCTTTGCCGGCAACAGCATCACTGACATGCATCTCTGGGCCGAGGCTTTTGGCAACGACCCCCATATTGTCAACCGTGGTACATCGGGGGGATACAGTCGTGAATTGCTTGACAATGTGTGGAGCTGGGTTCGTCAGAAGCCCGCGAAGGTGTTTATAAAAATAGGTACTAACGATCTTGGAACCAACATGTCCGAGCATATCGTTGCCTCCAACATCCGTCAGACAGTAGAGATCATACGTCAGGAGAGTCCAAAGACACAAATCTATCTCCAAAGCATTTTGCCTGCCTATGATCAGAGTTATCGCAATCCGGAAACCATCCGAAAAGCTAATACGCTCATCCGACAGATAGCCGATGAGACTCCCAACACCACCTACATCGACCTGCATAGTCATTTTGGAGCCATCGTCGACGGTCTTCCTTATTCATCCGATCGTCTGCATCTTACGGCTTACGGCTATAAGGTATGGACGGAGTTGCTCGAACCCTACATTGGCTTGAAGTCGGTCTACCCATCCAATACCCAGGACATCCAGATCACAGAAAGTCTCAATGGAAGCTATGGAATGCGAGCCAGCTACTTAAGCACCCTACCCGTCACGCGCAAAGATATCCTCTTTCTGGGTGATGAGATGGTCAAGAACGGAGAGTGGAACGAACTACTTCACAATAACAATGTGAAAAATCGTGGAGCATGGTGGGGCTATGGAGGCAATATACAAGCCGTAAGTAGCTATTTGGATGCTACTTTTGCCAATGGGGATAAGGGCGTCCTTCGCCAACGTCCTGCGAAGATGCTCCTTTATACCGGTACGGAAGATGTCAACAACACACAGCGTGACTTGGAAGAGGTGAAGCAAGCCTACAAGGCACTTGTGGAGAAAATACAGCATCTTGCTCCTAGCTGTCCCTTGGCGCTCGTTAGTCTGATGCCCACTTCCAATGTCAATCCTCGCATACCGGCTTTCAATGTTTGGTTGAAGCAACTCTGCGAACAAGACCAACTGCTTACCTATATCGACATATACAGTTCGCTGGCCAATGCAGAAGGTGTGGCTCATCCTGACTATTTCAAGGGCAACTATATCTATGCCATGGGTTATGTCAAAATAGCTCAAGCCATAGCGCCTTTTGTTGGCCATTGCAAGGTGCTGTCCGATCAGGAGGCTCTTCAGCTGAAGCAACAATGTGAGGACGATATGGCTCGACATGAGCTGAAAGCAGAGAATCATCACTTTGAGGTGTTCACCACGCGTACCAATGAGGACATCCCATATCGTATTCCGGCCATCACAACGTGTCAGGACGGAACGCTCATAGCAGTAGCCGATTATCGCTTCACGCGTGCCGACATCGGTGGAGGCCGACTCGATCTTCATGTTCGCAGAAGTCATGACCATGGACGCACGTGGGACGATATATTGAAGCCTGCCGTGATGACGGGTGATGGTAATACGGAGGTGGGACATCAGGAAGCCGGATTTGGCGATCCCTGTTTGGTGGCTGACCTCGGAAGTTCAAGCGTCTTACTCACTTCCTGCTCAGGTACACCTGGATTTTTCGGTGGCAACAGAAACCATCATCAAGGTTGGGCACACTGGTGGAGCGATGACAACGGTCAGACATGGAGCAAGCCCATCTATCAGGATGAGACCTACATCTACAGCAAGTTTGACAAAAGCCAGTACGGACCCATCCGTGGATGGTTTGTCGGTAGTGGTAAGATATGCCAGAGCAAGACTGTGAAGATGGGCTCGCACTATCGCCTGTACTGTGTGGGAAGCAGTTGTAAGCAGGGGAGCAACGAGACTGCCAACTGGGCCCTTTACAGTGATGACTTCGGATACACCTGGGAGTTTCTGGGTGGATGCGACGTGAGCCCTGTTCCCGGTGGAGACGAACCGAAAGCAGAAGAACTTCCTGATGGCAACATACTCCTTTCCAGCCGAACGGGTGGTGGTCGCAACTTCAACATCTTCACCTTTACGGATGTCAAGAAGGCTCAGGGTGCTTGGGGCAAAGTGGCCAACAGTAGTGCCAACAATCAAGGTGTTGTGGCCCAGGGCAATGCTTGCAATGGTGAGATACTGATTCTGCCCGTCACGAGAAGGAGTGATGGTAAGGCACTTCACCTCTTGTTGCAAAGCGTACCCTTCGGCAATGGTCGAACCAATGTGGGTATTTATTACAAGGAACTCGAATCACCGGCAGACTACAGTTCGCCTGAAATGATCGCTAAGAACTGGACGGGTCACTACCAGTGCAGTACGAAGCCCAGTGCATACAGCACCATGACTTGGCAGAAAGACGATACTGTAGGTTTCCTCTTTGAGGAAGACACCTATGGCACCCAAGGTGGAGGATACACTATCCTCTATCAGAACTATACGATAGAACAAATCACACAAGGCGTGTATACTTATCGGAAGTAAACCGAAAGTCATGATACACTCTTTGACTTGGAACTTCATTTATTGAAGTAGATTTTTCTACGACCCACCTAATATAAAAAATACTTTAAGTTAAATCATATAAGACGTTGAATATAATTAAGATAGACAGTCTCAATACACCTGGAGTGGAAGTTTTCGGTACACTTACCGAGGCCCAACTTCGCAACCGTCTCGAACCGGAGAAGGGCATCTTCATAGCGGAGAGCCCCAAGGTCATACGTGTGGCTTTGGATGCCGGTTATCAAGCTCTCTCTCTGCTTTGCGAAGAGCGCCACATAGAAGGGGATGCTAAGGACATCATAGAGCGTTGTCCAGAGCTGACCGTCTATACGGGCACACGAGAGATGCTTTCTCAGCTCACTGGATATACGCTTACCAGAGGTGTGCTTTGCGCCATGAGAAGACCTTTGCCTCGTACGGTAAGCGAGGTGACAGAAGGAGCCAAGCGTAGCGTGGTGATCGACGGAGTGGTGGATAGCACCAATATCGGTGCCATCTTCCGTTCGGCTGCCGCTCTCGGTATAGATGCCGTTCTGCTCACGCCCAACAGTTGTGATCCTCTCAACCGAAGAGCCGTAAGAGTCTCCATGGGAAGCGTGTTTTTGGTTCCCTGGACTTGGCTTGAAGACGGAATGGACGACCTGAAAAAACTCGGATTTAAGACTGCCGCCATGGCTTTGACTGACAAGAGCGTATCGCTCGATGATCCCTGCCTGAAGGAGATAGACCGACTGGCCCTCATCATGGGTACCGAAGGTGACGGACTCCCTGCCGACACGATAAGTGAGGCCGACTATGTGGTACGCATCCCCATGAAGCATGGTGTAGATTCGCTCAATGTGGCTGCCGCCTCAGCAGTTGCCTTCTGGGAGTTGAGGGCATAGGCGTGAGTCATAAAAGTATACTGCTCAAACAGAAAGAAAGCACCTGTCAAATATCGGTAAAAGCAAAAGTTTTCTATATATAATCCTCTAATAAACAAATATTTAAATAAGAAACATTAAATCAATACATATGGCACACATTAAGGTTATTCACCTGGAAATTGAAGGTGAGCATTATTATTTCGGTTCGCCCAAGGCTATGTTTGACATCATAGGAAAAGAGCGTATGGGCATGACCTATCAGTCGTTCCATAGCAACGTACATCTTACCATGGACCATCCTTATGTCAATCGTAGAAAAGGATACATCATCCGCGTAGGTCTCATGGGTCAGGCCAAGACCAATCGCAACAGTCGTAAGAACTACATACCTGCCAATGCTATTCCCACGCCTCAGCCTGTCGAAGCAACTGTGATGCAGGAAGAGACACTCAATCCTTTTGCACCTTCGCCACAGGACAATCCCGCTGTAGCCGAAGCAAAGCCTGCTGTAAAGGAAAGCAAGCCTGCTGAGACCTCAAAGCGTAAGAAAAAGGATAAGGATATACCTGAACAGCTGACTCTGTTCTAAGCGAGCTTCGATTAAATCCCCATAAGAACCTGCTACTTCACCTCTATCAGTTCATCGATATTGGTGCTGTAACATTTGGAGCGATATTCGTGCTTGATGAGATCGCGGAAGTTTCCTTCTTTTCCCGTCTTCTCATCCTTAGGAAACTGCTGTATACCAAGCAGTACGGTATCGTTGCCCATTCGTCGGTTGATGATGTCCATCACCTCGCTCAACTTATTGAACTTACGTCTCTGTTCGGGCGTAAATTCATCAAAGAGGTTTTGCTGGATGGCGTTCTGCTTGGTGATACCACTCACGATGACTCCCGCTCTCTTGTATTGAAATCCTGTCATGTAGCAGGCACGAAAGGCTCTCAGGGCTGACTGTACCACCTCCTGTGTGGAATTGGCAGGAGTAAGGAGAGTCACGGTGATGCCTGTATCGCGCTGTGGCAGATCCTCTCGGAAATGGTTGGTCTGTATGAATACCGTCACCAGACTGCACACACTCTTCTGTGCACGTAGTTTTTGGGCACAATGAGCGGCATAGTTACTGATGAACATCTCCAAGCGCTCCTTGTCGTGCTCCATGCCATCAAAACTACGGCTCGTACAGATACTCTGCTTATCGCCTGTCAGGACGGTGGTGATGCAAGACTGGCCTCGCAGTTCGTGCCATGTGCGTACGCCAGTGATGGTGAAGTACTTACGTATCCAGGATTCCGATTTTTCGGTAAAATCCCATGCCGTATGGATGCCAAAGTATTCGCACTTGCTTTTCCCTCTCCATCCTATGCCCCATACTTCCTCCACAGGCAGGGTCTTCAAGGCTTTCTCTCTCTGCTCGTCTGTGCCTATGATGCACACCTTATGGTAGCCTTTCCACTTCTTGGCAAACCAAGTGGCGGTCTTGGCCAATGTGCGAGTCGGGCCCATACCGATGCTCACGGGCATACCTGTCCACTTCCCGATTTTGGCCACCAAGGCTTCTCCCCATGACTTATAGTCCGATGCATCATCCAGCGATAGAAAAGCCTCATCGATGGAGTATTGCTCCATGCGTCCAGGTCCCACCTCATCCCGAAGGATGCTCATCACACGATTGCTCATGTCGGCATAGAGGATGTAGTTGCTGGATCTTATCTGTACATCGTGTGACTGACAGAGTTCCTTGATCTGATAGATGGGCACTCCCATCTTGATGCCCAGTGCTTTGGCTTCATTGGAGCGAGCCACCACACATCCGTCATTGTTGGACAACACCACTACAGGTTTCCCATGCAGTTCGGGCTGAAACACCCTTTCGCACGAGACAAAGCAGTTGTCACAGTCAACGACGGCATACATCATCTTCTACAACGTCTTGTGTATCACGTATTTCACTACGCCCCAGAGGATGAAGTTTTCCTCTTCCGTCACGAGGAAGGGTTCGTACTTGGGGTTGTCTGGAATCAGTCGAATGAAGCCCTCCTTTTTCCTCGACAAATCAAGACGCTTGACGGTGAACTCATCGTTGAGACAACACACGGCTATGCAATCGTCTGTGGCTTCCAGACTTCTGTCGACCACCAGAAGGTCACCCTCACTGATGCCAGGAGACATCGAGTCGCCTACCACCTTGGCGTAGAAGGTGGCAGAGGGATGATCTATGAGTTCTTTGTTGAGGTCGAGTATGCCGTCCACATAGTCCTGTGCGGGAGAGGGAAAACCTGCACGTATTCCGCCGTCTGCATAGGGTAGAGGCAGTTCGCTGCTTAGGTCTGGGGTAAGGAATATGATTTCGTTCATTACTGTTTTTGCTTTCTATGTTACTTTTCCCTTAGATCCTTATGGCCATAGTCACAGGAACCTCCTGTCCAAACAAAGTATATAGCCAAGACTTGCATCAGTTGTTTTCTTCCGATCTCAAACAATGGGGCAGTTTGCCATGTTCACGATGATGAGCCACGCAAGCACAGCATTTGCCGTGACGTGGGCATTCCTTTGGACAAGTACATTCGAAGTAGTTTGTTTCACCTACAGTTGATGGTCTATGTGGACAATTCATGTATATATATAAATTGGTAAGGCAATGATATACAATTTGGCCTGTAGCCAAAGCCCTTGCTAATTATTTTCAAGACAAAGATACAAAAAAATCCCCATATTCCGTAATTGGAGTATGGGGATTGGTTTATGCTGTGAATAAAATTCTCTTTATCGTATCACGAATAATAGAACGTAATTGTGATTCTTTAAGAACAATTTTACTAATGTTCTCACTTAATGTAATGCGTGTTCCTCCATAATAATCTGTGTAT